>CAMNLO010000048.1 GCA_946543095.1 uncultured bacterium | reverse complement strand
CTTCTTTTGCTTCTTCCTTCAGCTGCTCGAGGTCTGAAGCCTCATCCTGAGCGGTTTCCCTGTAAACTGCAGCGAATCGTTCCAGGCTCTCAGCATCGGGCAGCTCCTGTTCAAAGGCTCTTCCGATCTGGGCGTCAATGGCCTCTGAGCCCGTTTCCACCACGTCTAAACCGCCGAAGCTGTCGTCCACCTCATACTCCATGCCCTTTTTCGAGGCGCTTCGCATGGCGGTGAGGAGCTTGTCAAAGGAAACCTCTGTATCCGCCCGGAGAAGGGATCCCAAAGCCGCCCCGTCGTCTCTCTCCAGCCTGTTTAACAGCCGGTAGATCCCCATATAGCCGGATCTTTCCGCAGGAGAGATCTCCTTCTTTTTCTCCAGCTTATATAAAAACCTCGCAAAGCTTTTCTCTTCTTTTCCGTTTCTTTCGGAAGAGCCTCCCCTGCTGCCCTCATCCTGCAGCTTTGCGGAAAGCTCCGAAAGGGTAAGCTCCAGAGGATTCACCCCTTCCCGGATCAGCCGAAGGGCTCCTGCGGGCGTCAGCTTACTCATCACCTCCCGCAGCCCCGCGTCCGCTTCCCGGACCCGTTCAATGTTTTCCGCGGAGACTTCCATACTGTTGTAGCCCAGGATACGGACCGCCCTTCTGAGCTCCTCCGTGGCCTCATAGCCATTGTCCAGAAGGAGCTCGTCCACGTTCCGGAAAGCCTTTTTGATGCTGTCTCCCAGATCCGCCCTGGGAGAAGTCCAAAGGGTCTCATAGGCTTCCCCTGCCTCACGGAAGCGAGCTGCCATGCTGTTTGCGGAGACGCTGAGGGTCTTCAGGGAAACACTCAGGGCACCCACAGCCGTACCCGTTTCGGTGGTTGACATAACGCCAGCGGCGGCTTCAAACGATATCTGCACTGCCGCTCCCCTCAGCCCGAAGGCCGCCACGGTTGCGGGCCAGGAGGGCATCTCCTCCGCCATCTTCAGGGTTTCCTCATATTCCTCGATCCGGGCATCGGAAAGCCCGGGAAAGAGCTCTCTTTTGGCCTGCTGCAGCTTTTCCGCAAGCTCTGAAAGGGGGGCTGTTTCAATGCTGTAGCCGCTTTTCAGGAGATGGAGATTTGCCTCTGCGGTCATCTTCAGCTGCACGTTGGTGAGGGTCAGTTTTGCCTCCAGCTCCGAATACTGTCCTTCAGCGGAAACAAGGCGGCTCTTTGCAAAACCGAAGCGCTCCGGGGCCTTTGCGAAGGCCTCCGGGTCCAAAGCGTGATACTCCTCGTCGATGCGGAGGGCTTTTTCGTATATGGTCTCTGTTTTGCCGGGAATGGCGTCCCCCGGCTGCTTCCCTTCGGAAACAGCGGCAGCGATAGCCTTTGACAGCTTCTCACCCTTCCCCGGATCCGGGATCGTTACCTGACGGATCTCCTCCAGAAGCTTCAGGCTCTCCGGAGTCAGGGGAATGTTCTCTTCCAGTAAAAACGCGGCTTCTCCCCGGGTCTTCTCCTCCACGGGAAGCCCTGCCTCTTCGATGGTCCGATCGATCTGGGCTTCCAGCCCCGCAAGGTCGCTGCCGCCGGTCTTCCCCACATAGCCCGCGGCGTCCCTGTAGTAGTTTTCACCGCCTCTTCCGGTGCGCTGTCCGGAATGCAGTGCTTTATACAGATTGTCAAAAGTGGGGGCTTCCCCGTTCTGCACAAGATAGGCCGCCGCATTGTCCGGGATGGGGCCCTTCGGCATATTGGAAAGCTCCTGATATACTTTGGCGGAGCCTTCTGCCGTTTCCTCCGTAAGAGGCAGATCCGCATCCTGAAAGGCGGAGGCAAGGCTTCTGGCAAAGCCCTCGGAACCTGTCATCTCCGCAAGCTTTGAAACCTCCAGATCATCATTAAAGCCCGCCACATGGGTGCCTCCCTTCGCCACCGCCAGCTTGATCCGGTCCAGATTTGTGACGGTTTCCCGGAGATCCGCGTCCGCAGGGAATGCGCCCTCCTGAAGCATTCTGCCGAAATCCTCATCGGATGCCATGCTGCCCATGACCGTCAGGAAATCCTGCTGATTCTGAAATTGGGAAAGAGCGTTTTTCGCCTCTTTGGAGATCTCCCGTGTGTTCTCCTGCCGAATGGGCAGGGACCTGTCTGAACCCAGCTCCAGCTTTATCCCTGCAGGGGCGGCGATGGAGCGGGCGGAATTGTTCATCCTGAGACTATGCTCGCTGTAAGCCGAGATCGCCTGGTCCCGGAGGCGGGTGTCGTCGTGGGAGATGTTATCGAAGTTAATGCGCATAGGGACTCCTTTAAGATGTATTCTGTTTATGTTTCGGCAGAATACGCATCATTCTTTACGAAAATCCCGGCGGTTTTTCTATGTTCGATTGCTTTTTTCTGACATTTGGATATCATCCGACCGGCTTGTCCTGACATCCTTCAGCATAGGATACATGATCGGAAGCAGAAAACAGAAGTGACCGCCCCCAGGCCATGGTATGGCAGTCACTTCGGTGAAATAATCCTATTCTTGGGCTGACCGTCTATCGGCAGCTCCGCTTTTTTCATCTCTATTCTAAGAAGAATCTGAATCCTTGTCAACTTCCTTCCTGCTGCGGTGCGACACGGCTAAGCACAAAGCTCGAGAGCTGAGCTCTCTCGCTTTCCGCTTAGCCGCGTTATGTCATACCCTTCGCAACCAGCCACTTGCATGCAAGCATGCAGATGGCTGATTGCTCGGGTATGGCGCACTTTCTTAATGCTGCGGTGCGGCTCGGCTAAGCACAAAGCTCGAGAGCTGAGCTCTCTCGCTTTCCGCTTAGCCGCGCTATGTCATACCCTTCGCAAACATTCCCTTGCGTGCAAGCACGCAGATGAATGTTTGCTCGGGTATGGCGCACCGCAGCATAATAAACGCTAAAATTCCAATACCACGGCCGCGTAGGGGGGCATATCGATGTCGATGCTGAAGGGCTGATTGTTGCAGGCGGCGTTTCTGGCCTTAAACTCCTTCGGCAGTTCGTTGCCGAAGCCCCCGTAGCATTTCTCGTCGCTGTTTAAGATCAGCTTGTAGGTCTTTTTCACCGGCACTCCCACCTGGTAGTTTTCCCGCTTGATGGGAGTCATGTTCAGGATGAAGGCCAGGTTCCTCTTGCCGGACTTCCCGTGACGGTAGAAGCTGTAGATGCTGCGGTCGGAATCATCGGGATTCAGCCAGGTAAAGCCCTCAAAGCCCTGGTCCAGCTCATACATGCAGGGATACTCGTTATAGATCTCCAGAAGCCGCTTCACATAGTCCTGCATCCCCTTGTTCAGGTCGTTCTGCAGCAGATACCAGTCCAGCTCCCGCTCCTCGCTCCATTCTCTTTCCTGGCCGAACTCCTGGCCCATGAACAGCAGCTTTTTCCCGGCGTGGCCGAACATGAAGGTGTAGCCGGTGCGGAGGTTCGCGTATTTGTCGATGGGGTACCCGGGCATCTTTGCCAGCATGGAGCATTTCAGATGCACCACCTCGTCATGGGAAAGGGGCAGGATGTAGTTTTCACTGCCGTTGTAGCTCATGGCGAAGGTCATGCCGTGATGATTTCCCTTCCGGAAGAAGGGATCCAGCTTCATGTATTCGCAGAAATCATGCATCCAGCCCATGTTCCACTTTAATGTGAACCCAAGGCCGCCCTCCTCCACGGGAGTGGTGATCTTCGGCCAGGCCGTGGACTCCTCGGCGATCATCATAAAGCCGGGGCGCTCCTTTTTGACAATGGAGTTCATGTGCTTGAAGAATTCGATGGCGTCCAGATTTTCATTGCCGCCGTATCTGTTGGGGACCCACTGCCCGTCCTGCTTGCCGTAGTCCAGATAGAGCATGGAGGCCACCGCGTCCACACGGAGCCCGTCCACGTGGAACTGGCGCATCCAGAATAAGGCGTTTGCGATGAGGAAATTGCGGACCTCGGTCTTCTGATAGTTGAAGATCTTGGTGCCCCAGTCGGGATGCTCTCCCAGGCGCTTGTCCGGATGCTCGAAAAGGGGTTCTCCGTCGAAATTGGAGAGGCCGTAGGAATCCGTCGCGAAATGGGCCGGGACCCAGTCCACGATGACGCCGATCTTATGCCTGTGGAGGGTGTCCACCAGATAGGCGAAATCCTGAGGGGAGCCGTAGCGGGAGGTGGGGGCGTAGTAGCCCGTCACCTGATAGCCCCAGGAGCCGTCGAAGGGATGCTCCAGAATCCCCATCAGCTCCACATGGGTGAACTTCATCTCCGAAAGATAGGAAACCAGTCTGTCCGCAAATTCCCGGTAGGTGTAAAAGCCGTGCTCGGTCCCGTCGGGATGCTTCATAAAGGAGCCGATGTGGCACTCGTAGATGGCCAGC
The DNA here is from genome assembly GCA_946543095.1 of uncultured bacterium. GTDB lineage: Bacteria > Bacillota > Clostridia > Lachnospirales > Lachnospiraceae > CAMNLO01. The sequence goes on along the minus strand of CAMNLO010000048.1, from coordinate 4,687 downwards.
TTCTCCTTTGTCATGTCTATATTCCGGTGGGATTCCTGCCACTTCTCATCCTTCCAGACGATCTTCGAAAGGTCCGTGGTCTTCGAAGCTGTGCCCGGGCGCAGCTCCGCGTAATTCGCGAAGGGATCCGCCTTATAGAGCTCGCCGCCGGCAGGGGTGGTGATCAGAAACTTGTACAGCTGGTTCTCCTGCACTCCGGGGATAAAGGCCTCGTAGATCCCCCCTTCCCCAAGCCTCCGCATGGGGGCGGCGTCCTTGTTCCAGTCGTTGAAATCCCCGACTACGCTGACCGCCTGTGCATGAGGGGCCCACACCGCAAAATAGTAGCCGGCTTCCCCGTTCTCCTCGGAGGGGTGTGCTCCCAGCTTCTTGTAGATATCGTAATGGCTGCCCTGACCGAACACATACTGGTCTGCTGCCGAGATGAATACGCTGGGCTTCTTTTCGGGCAGCTCTACCCATTTCTTGCGTCTTGCCATATGGTAGTCCTTTCTAAAATGCGAAATCTCTCTCCTTGAGTATGATCCTGTCCTCCTCATCATACCGCCTTTGGGTCACAATGTCTATAAAATGTACGGGTGAGATCCCGTTGGCACGGCGGATGGCTTCGTCCACCATATCCCTGACCTCTCCCACGGAGACGGCATGATCGTTGCGCTGGTTGTCCTCGATCTTCGTGAGCAGCGCCAGCATCCCCATGGCATCGATGGAATACTCCCGCTCCCTGGCGTAGACCTTGGCGAATTTCGCCAGCTCCTTGTCATTCAGGTTCTGGATGTCGATCCTGGCGTTGAAGCACTCCGTTAAGATGGGATTGCTCTCCAAAAGCTTCTCCATGGCCTTGCGTCTGTCTCCCAGCACCACCACGATGGCGCACTCCGCGCGGTTTAAGGCCTTGTGCAGCTTCTGAATGGTCTCGGAGGTCAGTTTGGAGGCGCCGGTGATATACAGCTCCCCGGCGGAAAGCTTTTCCACCACCTTCATGGGATCCTTGTTGTTAAAGGCCTCCCCGGAAACCTTCGCCATCTTGCCGGAGAAATTCCCGTCGGAGCTTAAATATTTCATGATGTTCTTTGCCAGGGTGTCATTGTCTTTCTCAATGTCCCCCGTCAGGATCACATTCCCTGTATAGCTTGCCATGCTGATCTTTTCCAGGGCATCCACCATCTGGTTGCGGGATTTGGAATCCTGGATAAAAGCGCCGAAGAGCGCCCGCTCCTCCGGGGAAAGAGACCTGGACTGACCGTGGCCTCCCTGCCCGCTTCCGTCTTCCGTCAGGGCTTTTCTGAGCCCCTTTTCCAGCACCTTCCCCAGATCCGACTGGGTGTTCTGCCGCATGGCAAGGGCTTCCTCTTCGGAGATCTCGGACCGGAGCTCCTCCTCCGGCATCTGCTCCGGGGCAGCTTCCGGTGCTTCCCGGACCATCTCTTCCTCTTCTGCCGCTTCTTCCGGTATCGCTTCCTGCTCCGCCTGCAATTCAGGGGCGGCTTCTTCGTATCCTGCGGCCTCCTCTTCTGCGCTGACCGGGGAAACAGCCCCCTCCACGGGGGCGGAATATTCCTCCTCTGCCGGCATCTCCTCCGCAAAAGCCGCCGGCATTTCCTCTCCGGAAACAGGCTCTGCCTCCTGCACCGCAGCCTCCTGCTGCATCGGTGTTTCCGGGATCTCCGGAAGATCTGCGGTCTTTGCCCCGGAAGCGGGGACTGTCTTTAACGGCTCCGGAACCACCCGGATCAGCTCTTCCTCTGCGGCTCTGCTCTTGTGCTGATCCGCCAGATTAAAGGCATCCTGGACGGCCTGCAGCTCCGAAAGCTCCACCGCCGCTGGCCTGATATCCGCCTCTTCCTCGAATTTCGCCAGGATCTCCCCGGTCTGAAACCGCAGCTGATCCTCGATCCGCTTCCTGTAGGCCGCCTGATCCGACTGCCTCTTTCTTTCCCAGTCCTGCAGTACATCGCTGATGCCCAGCTGGCCTGTGATCTGCTTCTCCACGCTGGCCTTGTCCGGCATCACAAACTGCAGCTGTCCATCCCCTTCCTGGGAGATCATGTTGTCAAAACCGGAGGCTGCGGGACGTCTTCTAGCGGAAGGGGTCTGATAGCCGTTTCCTTCCGCATTGGAGCCGGTGATGGCCCTGGAAAGACCGGGGGTCGCCGGAATGCTGGAGATGGGTCCCATATCGGTCCTGGTGCCCTGGGATGCCTCGGGAGAATTGCTCCTGCGGACACGGTCCTGGCCGAAGCCGGAGATATCCTTCACGGCAGGAGTCCTGGTGGAAAGCGGCGGGATCTCCCCGCTGCCGTAGCGGTCCAGCACCTCCCCTACGGGAGTCCCCAGCACCTCCTCCAGGTTCTTGGCCAGCTCCTGCTCCATATTGCTCTGGAGATTGATGGTGCTGAAGGGGTTATCGTCTATGGTCTTGACCTGGATCTCCGTCTGGGTGTCGTTCATGAAATCAGGGATCCTGGGAGCGGGCTGGGGAGACAGCGCTGCCTGGGGCATGGGCTCCCGGAATCTGTTCTCGGGGATCCGTTCAAACACCCTGGTCGGGGCCGGTTCTTCGTACACCGCCTCCTGGCCGGGAGATTCGGGATTGTTGATGGCTCCGTAATCCACAGCCGGTGTCATGCCCATGAAATCCGGCACCAAAGGCCCGGTGTTTCCGGTGGTCCGCGAAGCCGAGGCAGGAATCTCCTCCGGCGCTGCCTCTTCCGCCATTGCCGCTTCCTGCACAGGCTCCGTCGGGTAATACTCCTCTGCCGGAGCCTGGGGCTCTTCCGTGTATACCTCGGCCTCCCGGGCCGTCAGGGCTGCTTTTTCCGCTGCCAGATCCCGGTCCGTGAACATACGGGTGGGCATGCTGCTGGAAAGCTCCCTGCCCTCGGCAATGGCCTGCTCCACCTCGTTTAAGCCGGTGTGCTGGCCCTTTAGGGCAAGAGCCTTCGCCCGGTACCGGCTCTCGCCGAACCAGGTGCAGATCATATCGCACTGATCCACGCACTTCTGCTCCTGTCCGGCTCTGTGATAGAGCATGGCCAGCTCGTACATCCACTTTTCGTCCTTCTCCTGGCGCTGATACTCCTCCAGCACGGTGATGCGCTCCTCCATGCTGACATCCTGGGCCACGTAGAGCTTATATAAGAGCTTGTATTTTCCCGGATCATTGGGGAATAGCTGGGAGAATTCCTGATAATAGAGGGTGGCCTGTCCCACATCCCCCAGCTTCACGGAGAGCTCACAGAGGGCGAAGATCACGCTGCGGGAGCCGGGCTGGCGCTCGTAGGCCATCTCCATGATGTTTCTGGAGTCCTCAAAGCGCCCCACCAGCTTATACAGATCAGAGATCATGCACAGCACCGTGGGGGATTTGACCCTTCTCCAGTCGATGGTGTCTGCGATCAGGGAGGCTTCGTCAAATTCCCGCTCCTTGATCAGACCCTTGATCTCTGTCAGATGTACTTTATATTCGAACTTATCCACTGAAAGCCTCCTTAAATATATTGGAATCAGGCCATATTCGGGTAAATTCTAACACATTCTTGTAGTTTATGTCAAAATTATATACAAGATGTTGCGGTATTATTTCCGCGGCTTTTTCTTCCCTTCGGGGCTCTCCAGCCGGATCCCCTTTAACGCCTCCGCAAAGGCATTGTTGATGGGGGCTTCCTCCTTCTTCTGCTGCCGCATATAGTTTGCCACATCATTCTTATGGACGCCGGCCCCCTCCTTTTCCCGCCGCTTCCGGAAGGCGCTTAAGCTTTCCTTGTAGCCGCAGGCGCAGACAAAGATCTGGTCGGAGCCCTTTGTGATCATCTCCATCTTCTTATGGCAGTTGGGACAGCGGGCATTGGTGGTGCGGGAGATGGTCTCTCTATAGCCGCACTCCCTGTCCTGGCAGACTAACATCTCGCTCTTTTTCCCCTTTACGAGGAGCAGCTTCTTTCCGCAGACGGGGCAGGGCTTATTGGTCATGTTCTCGTGTTTGTAGGTCCCGGTGCTCTTCCGGATCTCCTCCACGATCTGCTTCGTGTAGCCCTTGATCTCCGACAGAAAACGCTCCCCGGGCAGCTTTCCCTTTGCAATGGCGGAAAGCTTCATCTCCCAGGCGGCGGTAAGCTCCGGCTTCCTGAGATCCTCCGGCACCAGGGAAAGAAGCTGTTTTGCCTTGGAGGTCAGGTGGATCTCACTGCCCTTCTTCTCCATCATAAAGGAGGAAAAGAGCTTTTCGATGATGTCCGCCCGGGTGGCCACAGTGCCCAGGCCGCCGGTCTCCCCCAGGGTCTTTGCCGCCTGCTTGTCCCCGCTTTCCATGTACTTCACGGGATTTTCCATGGCGGCAAGCAGCGTGGCCTCCGTAAAGCGCTTCGGCGGATTGGTCTTCCCGGTCTTCAGGGAAACGGCCGTGATCTTAAACCGCTGTCCGTTTTTGACCTCCGGCAGCTTCTGTTCCTTATTCTCAACGAAATCCTCGGCCTCCTCTTCCTCCTCCTCTTCCGCAAAGCCTTCCGTGTAAACGGCTCTCCAGCCGGGAGAAAGCATGATCCTGCCCTTTGCCGTAAACAGCTCTCCGCCGCTTCTGCCCTCGATAAGTGCCTCCTCATACTCGCAGACGGGAGAGAGCACCGCCAGGAAACGCCGCACCACCATATCGTAGATCCGTTTCTCCTCGTTCGTCATCTTCAAAAGC
>CAMNLO010000047.1 GCA_946543095.1 uncultured bacterium | reverse complement strand
CCTGGATTCTTATCCAGGGCCACAGTCCTAATCCCCATTTCCGCGGCGCCCCTGACGGCGTGCAGAGCTTCTTCTCCCGCCCCGATCAGGGCGGCGGTAAACACTTTCCTGCTCATATCGATCACAAGCCTCCAATCGTTCAGAAGAGGAGATTTTGTATCATTCACCAATCTCTTTATTCAAATATGACACTACTGCGTCAAGGATCCGCTCCGCGCCCCTTCCGTCGATCACTGACCGCTCTCTTTCCGAGATCCTCTGCCTCGCTTCCGGATCCTTTAAAAGCCATGCCGCCTCTTTCAGCGCTCTGTGCCAGAACTCCTCTGCAAGGCGCTCCCCTGATTCAAACTGCGCCGCTGCCGCTGAATCCTGTTCTTTCGCCGGGTGCCCTTCCGCAGCTTCCCTGCAATCCCCCAGGTACCGGATCCCGGCCGCTTCCATTGCCTTTGCCCCCGCGATCTGGTTATCTGCAAAGGAAAAGGACAAAAGCGGCAAGCCCAGCGCCGCCGCCTCATAAAGGCTCCCGCCTGCGGCAAAGATCCCCACATCGAAGCCTGAGAGAAACTCCGGCATTTTAGAGGAGGAAATTCCCCGCAGCGCCTGCAGCTCCAGATTGGGAGAAATCTCCTTCGCGATCCGCGAGAGCTTCTCATAAAGCCCCATCGGATCCCCGCTGCCGGAAGAGAAAAGGATCCGCGGTCGTGAAGCAGTCTGTCGTCCGGGTGCACGTTTTCCTGCATCTTCTGTTGCCGCAGAAGCTTCCGCTTCCTTTCCCGTTTCTTCCAAAAGAGACGTTTCCCAAGCCCCCGGATCCGCCTTATCCCAACCGGACCTGACCTCATAGGGATGCCCTGCAAAGCCTTCCCGTACCGGGGCAAGGCCCGGATCCTTATCATAATCAATGATCAAAACACCGGGATAAACCGCATCATGCAGATCGTCGATCCAGGCAACCCGTTGAAAGCCTGCGGAAAGCAGACTCTCAAAGAATTCCGCGGAAACCTCATAGGAATCCACAAGGACCGCCGACTCCGCGGCACTTATAATCCCTTCCGGAAATCCTTTCTCGTCCGTTCCGTCCGAACGGCCCGCCGGTTCCTTCCTCGCAGAACGCCCTTGAGAGAGCCCCGTCCCGGTGGGCCCAAAAGAGTAGTTCAGATCCGCCGATGCTTCCCTCAAAAAGTCATCCCGGGCAATGATCCGGTGCGGAAGCTCCTCACCCCCGGAAAGCCGCGTCAGGTATTCCAGAGACACCTTATCAGAAAGAATAAAAAAGGGGGCGATCCCCCGCTTTTTTGCCGCTCTCCCAATGGTCAGACAGCGGGAGAGATGTCCCGCCCCGATCGAGGGATTTCCGTCTGCCATCAGGATCAGTTTCTTCGTTTTCAAAACCTGACCATCTCCAGCTTAAGCGGCGTCCCTGCCTGAATCCCGCAGGCAGCCCGTTTCCCCAGCACCTTGTCCAGATACACCGGCGGCAGCCCTTCCGCAGGCCTTACGGACTTCAGATTTTCCTCCGAAAACAGCGTTCCTTCCGCCAGATCCGCCGTGACATACAAGGACCGCCCACCGCTGCGTTCCGCCTCCTGGGCCGGAGTCAGATGGTAGTCCGTATCCCCCATGGCTTCCTCCGTCTCCCGGATATGCTTCACCATTTCCGCGAACTCCGCGGGCTCCATGGAGAAGGCTCCGTCCGGCCCGCCGTCGCTGCGCTTTAAGGTCAGATGCTTCTCGACAAGCTTCGCGCCCAGAGCGCAGGCCGCCACCGGAATATGGTAACCCATGGTGTGATCCGAAAGTCCCGTGATGACCCCGAAGGTCCGCTCCAGGGTGGGCAGCATGTTCAGGTGCACCTCGGAGTAAGGCGTGGGGTATTCGGAAACACATTTCAACAGGATGATCCGGTCATTCCCCGCTTCCATACAGGCCCGGATCGCAGCTTCGATATCGGATAGACGTGCGATGCCTGTGCTTAAGATCACGGGAACGCCCAGGGCCGCCGCCCTTTTTATCAGGGGGATGTCCGCGATCTCATAGGAGGCGATCTTCACCGCAGGCATCTTCAGCTGCGCCATCAGCTCCACCGCGGAGGCGTCAAAGGGGGAGGAAAAGCAGTCCATCCCAAGCTTTTCTGCTTCCTCCATCAACTCCCCATGCCATTCCCAGGGAGTATAGGCCTTTTCATACAGCTGATAAAGCTTCTCTCCATCCCAGGGTGTGCCGCCGCCGATGAGAAATTCCGGCCTGTCGGAATCCAGGGTAATGGTGTCCGCCCGGTAGGTCTGAAGCTTAAAGGCGTCCGCACCGGCCTCATGGGCTGCGTGGAGGATCTCCAGGGCTCTTCCCTTATCCTGAAGATGATTGGCGGATAATTCCGCCACGATATACACCGGGGCGCCTGCGCCCACATAATGACTGCCTATCTTTACTCTGTCCTTCAAAATCATCCTCCAATGCCGCGTAAGCGGCAGTCCATACCAAACCGCAGAAAGGTTTGCCCCGGAGAATACGCATATGCGGATCCTCCGACAGGAACAGTGCGTTCTGTGCCGGATCCCCTGTACATAACAGATCCCCAGCTCACTGGGTCTGCGCCGTCATAAAAACTGCAGCGGCAGGCAGAGACATCATAATGGGGAACATATAACGCAGGTCATTGATGGCGTTCACAGGCCCCGCAAGTGCAATGAGAAGGCTTACGGCTTCCGGCAGGAGCAGCAGAAGAAGCGCCCCCTTTTCCTTGTGTATGCAGCGGAAAAACAAGAGCAGCATACACCAGGTGTACAACGCCGCCGCATGGAGTGCCGAAAGCACCGGCAGCCTGTTGAAGATATTCTCCAGCTCCAGCAGCAGAGTCCTGAGAGAATTGAGGGCCTGCGGATAGCCAAGCTCAAATCCCCGCGACTCCATCAGCCCAAAGACATTTTCCGACTCCTCTATGGTATAGCGCCAGACCGCTTTGTCGCCGAAGGCAAAATAGCCGTAGAGATTCTCCGCCGTGGCCTCCAGATAGCATAATGGACGGCGCAGCCCCATGGCCGCCCAGACTTTGAAATAGCCCGAGATCTGGGCGGCAGTGGCATTCTCGTTCCAGGTCTCCTTCACAAAATCCGAAAGACAGGGATCATAGCGGTCCGCCAGCTCCTCATATTTCAGTACCGCGCTGATCGCCTCCCTTTCCTCCTCCGTTACCTCTTCCGGATATTCCAGCAGAAATCTGGCGGTCTGCTGAACGGGAATGGAGAGCATCTCCTTTTTGGACCCGGGAGTGATGTAGAAGGAAGGATAGAGGAGCTTCGTGATGAACATAAAGACCAGCAGGGTGCATGCCATGGAGACCGCCACAAACCTTCCGTGACCCTTGCCTGCCAGCAGCACAAAAGGCAAAGTCAGCAGCAATGTGTAAATCCCGTTGTGACGGGTAAACAAAAGCATCAGGACCACGGCTCCGAACAGAAGCCTGCCTCCCCGGCTTTCGTAAAAGGGCCTTTCCCCTGTCAGAAGCTGTATCAGGAACAGCATATACCAGGTCAGAGCGCAGGCATAGGGAACGTCCTTGCAGACTGTGACCGTGTAGTTCACAAAGATGGGGGTCAGTAAAAACAGCAGCATCAGGCATAGGCGCAGCCTCTGAGGAATACCGCACTTCGTAAAAAACGCGATCACCGCCGCGAAAGTGGCGGATACCATGAGGTACTGGAGGAATGTGCATAAAAACAGCCCCAGCACATCGGAATGAAGCATCTTCCCCAGCCGGAACACCGCTCCCATGACTATGGTGTGGAGCACGGGGTGATGGTTGTTCAGCACCACCTCCGGATTCAGAAGGTTCAGGCGGGAGGCGGTATCGTCCATCATCCCGAAGGCCTGAAAGAGCTGGTCCATGGAATCCCCCATGAGATATCCGGGAAACCGCAGGATCAGATAGGGCAGCCAGAATACCGCAAAGAGAAGGAACACATTCCGGAACACATGAGGTCCCGCCAGAAAGGGATCGAAGGGCTCCGGCGTGCCCCCGCGGAAGGGCTGCCGCGAAAGCCACTGATCCAGCCAGAATATGCCAGTGCAGAAGATCAGGAAATAGGCGAAGTACCAGAGCAAATATTTCACGAACTGCCCGGGATCGTAATATATATAGACAAGAGAGCCCGTCTTCAAAAGGGAGGTGCCGGCGGTCTGAAACAGCGAGAGTATCGAAGCAGGCAGCCAGATCGTTAGCCTCGGCGGCTCCTCAAACGCTCTGTCCACGGGATAAAGCAGCAAAGGAAACAACAGCAGGGGCGTAAGCCCGTAGCCCCCAAGGGACATGGCGATGGTCACAAAAGCGCGGACAAACGCATTCCCGTTCAGGATCCCCTCAGGGGGAATGGGGTCCATATTCATGGTAAAACCGGTCAGTATGAGAAGAACTAGAATACTCGTGCGAATCTTGCTTTTCAATTTAAACTCCTATAAGATAAGGTCATGAATCCAACAGATCAAAGATCCGACAACCTTTTTCTGATCCATAACTACAACACCGTGCCGTTGGACCTGCTGTCCTACTGCAAGGATTATATCATTTTCGACTGCTCCGATAAACCGGAAGTTCGAAGGGAGCTGAAGGAAAAGGACATTCCCTTCCGTAAGACCCCCAATACCGGCCATAATCTCACCAGCTATTTCCGTTTCTTTTACGAGGAATACGAGCACCTTCCCGAGGTGATCTGTCTGTTAAAGGGCAACATGTTCGGCAGACATCTGACAGAGGAGTATTTCGCGAGGGTCTGCGGCAGGAGCTTTTTCACCTTCCTGTTTCTGGAGCCTGCGGAATGGCCCAGATTTGCCAAATTTGACGCGGAAGGGAAAAGAAATCCCGATACCGGGACCTTCCTCTCCGCGGAAAATGTGTTCACGGAGCCCAATAACGCCTGGTACACGGAGGTGGAACGTCATCCCAAGAAGTATTTCGACGATCCCGACGACCTGATGCGGTTTATCTACAAGGCTCCCCTGATCCCGAAATACTACAGCTTCGCTCCCGGTGCCTGCTACATTGTGAGAGCCGATCAGATCCGGCTGCATGGCCCCGTCTTCTACAAAAATCTGAACAAGCTGATGGATTACGGCATCGCTCCGGATTTCCCCTCGGAAGCCCATATGGTGGAACGGATCCTGCCCATTCTTCTCAATTCCGCATGGGAGGTGAATCCCTGGATGGAGGATGAGGCGGCCTTTGACGCGAAGCTTCCGGAATGCAGCGCCTATATCCGTGAAAAGTTTGAGAATCGCCCGAGACGCTTCGGGAAGCTCAGAAAAGCGCTGGGACTGATCAAATAAAACAACTCTAGTCGTTGTGGATCGCGGCCAGGGGAGAGAGCTGCATGGCCCTTCTGGAGGGGAAGAACCCGGAGATCATCCCCACCACGATGGCGAAGATGAGAGACAGCCCCGCCAGCCAGAAGGGAATGTAGGAGATGTCTCCCTCCAGACCCATGGCGCCGGTGCTTGCCACCACCATATTGATGGCGTAGGAAATGCCGTAGCTGATGATCAGGCCGATGATGCCTCCGATGAAGCCGATGAAGCCGGCCTCCATCAGGAACATGGCCTGGATATTGTGGATATCGCAGCCCAAAACCTTCATGACTCCGATCTCCTTGGTGCGCTCGTAGATGCTCATCATCATGGTGTTGGCGATGCCGATGGCCGCCACCAGAAGGGACACGGCGCCGATGCCCCCCAGCACCGCTTCGATCATGTTCATGGTCTGCTGCTGGGACTTGATCCAGTCCGAATCATTGTAGGTGGTGTAGCCCATGTTCCGGATGGCCTGGTCCACCTCACCCACGTTCTCCATATCATCGCAGACCACCATCAGCTGATTGTAGTAGATCTCCTTTAATGGCTTGCCGCTTTTGGAGGTGGGCTGCCCGGGGATCAGCCGGTTCTTGAATTCCTTTTTTAAAATGGGAATCAGCTTTTCGATATCGCAGTAGGTGTTGTAGCTGTACATCTTCCACTCATCCGGACCGCCCGCCGCCACGCCTGCCGTCTGCAGCAGGTATTTCTTCGGGGCCCTGGCGGGGCCGCCGTTGCCGTCGGTGGAGCCGTTCTGGAAGGCGTAATAACGCTCCGTATCCAGGATATACATGATGGAGTCGTGCATCAGGTCCACCTTGGGCAGCTCTCCGGTCTCCCAGTAGCCCTTTCCGTTTTTGGTCATGAAATCCTGCTGCACCATGTTGCCGAAGAAAAGCTTTAGCTCCTTATCCTGCTCCGAGGGAAGCTCTCCCTCCCCCACCTGGATATTCTGGTCCCGGATGTAGCGGACCGTGGTGGCGTTCAGATTCAGATAAGCGGAATATGCGCCGAATTTCGCAAGGACATTGAAATTGATGATGGGAGCCACATACTCCACATGGGGGAGCCGGGCCAGCTCCTCCATCAGATCCCCCGTCAGATATTTCCGGTCCTTCCAGTTGGTGGAGGTGGTATCCCCTTCCCGGACCGTGACCTCCGTCAGGGAGGCGTATTCGGACATGGAATCCATGACGGATTTATTCAGTCCCAGGCCCAAGCTCACCATCACGACGATGGAGGCCACCCCGATGACCACGCCCAAAACCGTCAGCACGGTCCGGACCTTGCGCTTTAACAGATTGGAGGCGCTTAAGCCCAGCATATCAAGGAATTTCATTGATCGTCCCGGCCGTCCTCCGGAGGCTCCTGCTGCGAAGTCCTCTGGGAAGCTTCCATATTCTCCAGCTTCTCCATCACATTCAGCTTCTCCTCCGCCACCTCATAGGCATCGATCTCCGCTTCCAGCTCCTTCGCTTCCTTTAAGCGCTGCCTGCGCTCCCTGATCTTTTTGATCACCACGATGACAACGATGAGGGCCACGATGCCGCCAAAGATGCCCAAAGGAATCAGCTTTCCGCCAATGCCCGTATCCTGCTCCTCCATATCCGCGAAGGGGTCCTCCCCGTAATCCCCCATGTCAAAATCGCTTTCCCGGACGCCGTAGACCATGATGGTGAGCTTCTTTTCCACGGTCTGGACCTCGCCCTTTTCGTTCTCATAGCTGACCTCCGCGATGACGGTCCCGTCGTCCAGGGTCTCCGCCGCCCCGGTCAGCATGGCGTCCACATTCCCCGTGCCTCCGGGAGAGAGGTTCCCCAGAAAGGTGTCGCCGCCGGAGATACTGGGAGCCTTGAATTTCACCCAGGTGTTGTACAGGGTGGTCTTTCCGGTGTTATAGACCCCGAAGGTCACGTTGCACTGATCCCCCACGGACATATCCGTGGGCGTGATCTCCGCGTCCCCGGTCTCGCAGCGGGAATCCTGCCAGATGGGAATGGAAACGGAGGCCTTGTCCGTTAAGTTCATCTGGTCCTGGCAGTCGTAGGTCATGTTCACATCCAGGGCATAGGGCTTCTGGGCCAGGTCCGCCTTGGCGTTCAACTCGATGTTTAAGTCGCAGGTGGCCTTGGGGGCGATGGAATCCACGTAGATGGAATTGGAGCCGGAGGTGGGCAGGAACACCGTGTAGGTGTCGGTCTTGTCGTTGCCCTCCACCACAGCTTCCATATTAAAGAGCACATTGGTGACGGTCTTGTCAGAGGAGGTGTTCTGGATATGGATCGTGACCATAAAATCCGAGCCGGCCCGGACCTCCGCCGGATTGGTCTCAAAGCCCGTTACGATGATCCTGGGCTGGGATTTCGCCTTGTCGTCATCCTCCAGCTTTCCGCTCTCGCTCTTGCCCTTGATATCGATATAGGTGGTGAGCTCTCCCGTTTCCTCGATGCCGTTGCGGGTGTACACAAAGGAGAATTTCAGGGGATAGTAGCCCGTCTTCACGTCATCCCTGACCGTGAACAGAAAGCCCACATCCTGTCTGGTGGCGTTCATGTCCACGGCATTGGCGCCGGTCTTGTTTTCATAGGCCGGGAAGGCCCTGACGGTCTGGACAGCCCCCGCGGAATCCGGCACAAAGGGCCATTCCGCCACCTTGTTGGAGATCTCCGCCCGGATCACCACATCATAGATGGGGGAATCCGCGTAGTTCACAAGGGGCAGGGCGATCATCACCGTTTCCCCGTATTTCGCGGAGGGGGTGGTGTAGGTGTTGTAGAGCGCCAGGAAGGAGGCGGTTTTCGTCTGCCCCCCGGTGATATAGGAATTGGCGATGGTCTCGATATTGGAGACCACCCGGTCCATCTGCTCCGTGGTGGAGCAGTCGTTGATCTGGGATTTTCCGGTCTCGCACAGCTCCCGCAGGCGCTTCGTCAGCTGCTCATCCGTATGGTTCGCCTCGATCATGGACCGGATGTAGATCTCCAGGTTTTCCTTATGCTTGTCCTTGTCCTCGTTGGCAGATACCTGCGTCACGGGAGAAAAAAGCGCCGATGCCGGAGACGCGGCAATGAGCAGGGCCAGAAGAAGGGCCGATGCCAGGAAGCGCACCCGCAGGAATCCTCCCCCCGGGATGCCCCTCCGGGGGCCTGCAGCCTTCTTTCCGTATTGACCGGGACATGCTCTGTCTTCGGTAAGATCCTTCTTATTTTCGATCATCTATTCTCCGATGGCTGATCAGGCCGGAAACGCCCGGGCATTCCCCTTCCTGAAGCCGGCTCCTTAGTTTTTCTCGATATCGTCTATGATCACTCCGTCCTGGATCCGAATAATCTTGTCCGCGTATTCCGCAAGATGATTGTCGTGGGTCACCATCACCAGGGTCTGCCCCCTTTTGGTCACCACATCCCGCATCAGCTGCATCATTTCCTCGCTGGTCCTGGAATCCAGGTTTCCCGTGGGCTCATCCGCGAAGATGATATCCGGGGCCACCACCAGGGCCCTGGCCATGCCCACTCTCTGCTGCTGCCCGCCGGACATCTGGGTGGGGCGGTGCTTTTCATAGCGGGATAATCCCACCAGCTCCAGCATCCGCTTTGCCTTTTCCATGCGCTGCCGCCTTCCCATTCCCCGGAAGGACAATGGCAGGGCGATGTTTTCCAGGGCTGTCATGGAGGGCAGGAGATTATAGGATTGGAAAACAAAACCCA
>CAMNLO010000046.1 GCA_946543095.1 uncultured bacterium | reverse complement strand
CAACTGCGGCTGCCTTGAGCAATATGCTTCCGCCACAGAGGTGGTCCGTCTGGCAGAGCGCTATATCGAGCATCATGAGCCCGAGGGAGAGCTTAAGGAAATGCTTTCCATGCAGCCTCTTTCCGCAAAGCTCATCTTCGATCTTGTCAAAATGGGGGACCCTCAGGCAAAGGTCATCGCGGAGCAGTTCGGGCAGAAGCTGGGCAAGGGCCTGGCGGCAGCGGCCTGTGTGGTGAACCCCGAGGCCTTTGTCATCGGCGGGGGCGTCTCCAAAGCGGGAGAGATCCTCTTTGACTATATCAGGCCCTGGTTTCAGAAATACGCCTTCCACGCCTGCGCGGATGCGGAATTCCGTCTGGCCACTCTGGGCAACGACGCCGGGATCTACGGCGCCGCGAAGCTGGTGCTCTGAGCATGGCCAAAGAATCGGCGAATATCGTGAACGGATCCGTCCTGTCCGGGCTGCAGGCAATGCTGCCGCCTGCACAGCTTGCATTTGACGAGCTCCTGTCCCGCCACACCTCCTTCCGCACAGGGGGGCCCGCTGACTGTTTTGTGTCCGTCCGCAGCGAAGGGGAGCTCACGGGACTGCTCTCCTTTCTTACTGATCAGGAGATTCCCTTCTTTCTTCTGGGCAGAGGCAGCAATCTGCTGGTATCCGACAAGGGCTTTCGCGGCGTAGTGATCCGTCTTTCCGGTGAATTCGAGGAGATCCGTCTGGTACAGGAGGAGCAGAGAGCGGAGCGTTCGTTGGTTGACATAACTTCTTCCTCCGGGGAAACACAGACAGACTCCCCGGCTTCTCTAAGAGTCTTCTGCGGAGCCGGCGCTTCCCTTGCTTCCCTGGCTTCATTTGCCTCGGAGCACTCTCTCACAGGGCTGGAATTTGCTTCCGGCATCCCCGGCAGCCTGGGAGGAGGTATTATCATGAACGCCGGCGCCTATGGCGGAGAGCTGGGGGATTTTGTACAAAACGTCCGGATCCTGCGGAATGGGGAGGTACAGCTTCTTCCGAAGGAGGCAATGGAGTTCTCCTACCGTACAAGCCGTGCAAAACGGGAAGGGCTGACTGTCCTCTCTGCGGAATTCTCCCTTTTCCCCGGCGACCCCGGAGGGATCCGCGCAAAAATGAAGGAGCTGAATGAAAAACGACGGGAAAAGCAGCCTCTGGAATATCCCAGCGCCGGCAGCACCTTCAAACGTCCCCCGGGGAATTTTGCGGGTAAACTGATCGAGGAAGCGGGTCTCTCCGGTTTTTCCGTGGGGGGAGCCAGGGTTTCGGAGAAACACTGCGGGTTTCTCATCAACAGCGGAAACGCAACATCAGATGATATCTACCGGCTGATCCGGCTGGTGCAGGAAAAGGTACAGCAGGCCTCCGGGATCCTTCTGGAGCCTGAGGTGATCCTTTTGGGGGATTTCTGAGATGTCCTTCAGTTCCGAGGTGAAAGCCGAATTAATGGGGAAGCTTCCCGACTCCGGCTGCTGCCGGTTTGCGGAATGCTTCGCCGTTTTCTGTTTTTGTGCAAAACTCTCAAAAAAACCGGAAAACGCAGCGGATTTTTTGGATGCTTTGGAGCCCTCTTTGGCGCAGAAATGCTTTACTTTGGCAGGAAAAAGCTTTAATATTGATACGGTTTGCAATACTTCTCCGGAGACGTTTCTATCCGCTGAAGCCTGCTGTAAAAGGGCGTTTCTGCGGGGCGCGTTTCTGGCAGCCGGGTCCATGACGGATCCCGGAAAGGGTTATCACCTGGAGTTCAGCGCTCAGAATGCGGAATACGCGGGCCTGCTGATACGGCTGATGGAAGGCTTCGACATTTATCCCAAATTTGCCAGCCGCAAATTCGGTTTCGGAGTCTATCTGAAGGACGGCGACTCCATTGCCCGGCTGCTTGCCGTAGTGGAAGCCCCAAAGGCTCTGATGGAGCTGGAGAATTCCCGTATTGTAAAGGAAGTCAGGAATTCCATCAACCGAAAGGTGAACTGCGAGACCGCAAATATCGGCAAGACCATTGCCGCCTCCTCCGCCCAGATCGATGACATCCGGCGGTTAAAGGAATCAGGGCATTTCGCGCGACTCCCGGAGACTTTAAAAGAAATTGCAGACCTGCGTCTGAAATGGCCGGAGGCCACTTTGGAAGAGCTGGGGGCCCTCACCTCCCCTCCCATCGGCAAATCCGGTGTGAACCACAGACTGCGGAGGCTGACAGAGCTGGCGCAGAAGCAATGATCATCAAATGAATTGGAGAACTACGCTATGTTGATGAAGAATGTGCAGGTTGGTTTGAAAAAAGGATTGGAAGCGCGTCCCGCCGCGATGCTGGTGCAGATCGCAAACGGATATGAAAGCACCATCCATGTGGGAAATGACGAGCGCAAGATCAATGTAAACGCCAAAAGCATTATGGGCGTTATGAGCCTTTCTCTTATGACCGGCGAGATCCTGACCGTTACGGCGGAAGGACACGACGAAGAGGCTGCCGTGGCCGGCATTGAGAAATTCTTATGCGGAGAGACTTCAAAGAGCAAGAATAATTAATCTAAAATATAAGGAGGGTGTGAAAATGTATGTGAATCTGAAGGACATGTGTCGTCAGGCAAAAGAAGGCCACTACGCCATCGGCCACTTCAACATCAATAACCTGGAGTGGACTCAGGCGATCCTGCAGGCAGCAGAGGAGAGCAGATCTCCCGTGATCCTGTCTTCCTCCGAGGGCGCAGGCAAGTACATGGGGGGCTTCCCCGTGGTGGCGGCCATGGTGAAGGCGCTGATCGAGACCATGAATATCACTGTCCCCGTGGCACTGCATCTGGACCACGGCACCTATGACGGCTGCTTAAAGTGCATCCGCGCAGGCTTCTCCTCCATCATGTTCGACGGCTCCAAGTATGATATCGAAGAGAATAAGCAAAAGACCAGCATCCTTGTGAACGCTGCCCATATCAACGGCCTTTCCATCGAGGCTGAGGTGGGCGCAATCGGCGGCGAGGAAGATGGCGTCATCGGCATGGGCGAATGCGCGGATCCCAGCCAGTGCGCGGAGATCGCAGAGCTGGGTGTGGATATCCTGGCAGCCGGCATCGGCAATATCCACGGCAAGTATCCCGCCAACTGGGCAGGCCTTCAGTTCGACGTTCTGGAAAAGGTCCAGAAGGCCACCGGCGGCATCCCGCTGGTGCTCCATGGCGGCACGGGAATCCCGGATGACCAGATCAAAAAAGCCATCAGCCTGGGCGTTTCCAAGATCAATGTGAACACAGACTGCCAGCTTGCTTTTGCGGATGCCACAAGAAAGTATATCGAGGCAGGCAAGGATCTGGAAGGCAAGGGCTTCGATCCCAGAAAGCTTTTAGCTCCCGGTAAGGCTGCTATTGTGGAGCTGGTTAAGCAGAAGATGGAGCTTTTCGGATCTGCCGGAAAGGCGTGAAAATATTCTGACAGAATAAGGCAAAAGCCGGGTCCTCAGGACCCGGCTTTTTTGCGGGCGTATGGCTGAAATATTCCCTGCGGAAATTCTAACCGGGCAGTAAAGCGCCTCGGCCTTGCGGCAGACGACTCGCACCCTGCCCGCGCCGCTGTACCACGTTCGGCAGGGCCGAAGTATCCCTGCGCGGACCGTGCAAAAAAACGGGTATTCAAAGTTGTTGAGGGTCTATCAGACTGAGGGTTCTTCGCGAGGGGCTGGTTTGAGGGGCCGGATGATTGAAAGACACATCGATATTTTAAGATTTCCCTTTTTCCGGCTATAGCATGGCTTCCAGAGTCTCAAACAGAATATCCGGTTCCACAGGCTTACTCAGGTGGGCGTTTAAGCCCGCCTGAAGGCTTCTCTGGACATCCTCATCAAAGGCATTGGCGGTGAGGGCGATGATGGGAATGGTCTTCGCGTCCTCCCTGTCCAGGGCTCTGATCTTCATGGCAGCTTCCAAACCGTCCATCTCCGGCATCCGCATATCCATGAGAATCGCGTCAAAATGCCCCACCGGACTCTCGGTAAACAGCCGGACAGCCACTTTTCCGTTTTCCGCGATTTCCGCGGTCATTTCCCGCATTTCCAGCACAGAGACCATGATCTCCGCATTGATCTCCACATCCTCCGCCACCAGAAGATGCTTTCCCTCCAGACTGACCTTTTCCTTTTTCGCCTGGGCTGAATGCTTTCGTTTCAACGCATTTTTAAACTCATCCAGTAGATTCCCGGAAAACAGGGGCTTGGCAATAAAGCTGTCCACCCCGGCCTCAATGGCCTCGTCCAGCACATCATCCCAGTTATAGGCGCTGAGAATGATGATGGCGGACTCATCCCCGATGATTGAACGAATCTGGCGCGTAGTCTCCACTCCATCCATATCCGGCATCTGCCAGTCCACAATGATCAGGTTATAGGGCTTATTCCTGGCATGCCGTAAGCGGACCATTTCCACCGCTTCTTTTCCGGAAAGAGCTGTCTCGGAGGCGATGCCTACCTTTCCCAGCACAAGACGGGCATGCTCACAGGCAATGGGATCGTCGTCTATCACCAGAACACTCAGCTCCTGAGGTCTCAGCTCCTCATCCGGGCCCTCCGCCAGCACCTTATCGGAATCCATCAAAGTCAGGCTTACCGTAAAAGTGGTGCCTTTTCCCTTCTCACTCTCCACCTCAATCCGGCCGTTCATCATCTCCACGATATTTTTCGTGATGGCCATGCCGAGACCTGTGCTGCCGAAACGGTTGGCGGAGGTGGCATCCTCCTGGCTGAAGGCCTCAAAGATCCTGGGAATATATTCCCTGCTCATGCCGATGCCGGTATCGCTGATCCTGAACCGAAAGGCTGTTTTACCGTCAAACGCTCCCGTCTTTTCCACGGAAAGCTCCACTCTTCCGCCCTCAGGCGTAAATTTCACCGCATTGCCCAGAATATTGATCAGAACCTGTCTTAGCTTGGTGCTGTCTCCGATGTAATAATCGCTGATTGTTCCGTCAATCCGGCATTCATAGCTTAAGCCCTTCTCCCTGCACTGGCCGCTGACAATGATATTGATCTGTTCCATCAGCTTGGAGAAGGCGAATTCCTCATTCCGCATAACCATCCGCCCGGATTCTATTCTGGACATATCCAGAATATCATTGATCAGGCTTAAGAGATGCTGGGCGGAGCTGCCGATCTTTTCCAGGTAATCCCTGGTGGCATCCGAAAGCTCCTGTTCATTCAGGGCAAGATGATCCAGACCGATGATCGCATTCATGGGGGTACGGATCTCATGGCTCATATTGGAGAGGAAGGCAGTCTTGGCCTTACTGGCCTCCTCCGCTGCCTTCAGGGCATCGCTGAGCGCCTGGCTCTTTTCCAGGGAATCCCTCATCTCGGCATCAATATCGGAAAATCCCACCCCTACCGCGTGGACAATATGATCCTCCCTGTCCTCCGGATGTCTGACTCCCGCCATTCTCAGCATTTCATAGGCATCTCCCTCCGCCCGCTTAGTCAGATAGCGGAAAGCAATAATCGGTTCCTTTTCCAGCCCCTTCCGGATATTATCCGGCCGGATAAAGCTTAAGAAATCCTCCCGATAATCCTCATGGACATAAAGAGCCGCATATTCCTCGAAGCCCTTGCGGAAATTAAAATGCTCTCCCTCATCCACATAGTCCATTTTATCGCTTTTCCGATAGCAGATGCTGTCCCCTGTATCCAGATCCACGTAATAGACACTGGTATAATCCGAGGCCAAGGCGGTGATCATGCTGTCCTGCTGGCCGCGGATCTTCTCCTGCTCAAGCAGCTCATCCTGCAGGGCAATCCTCTCCTCCAGCTCCTGCTGCATCAGCTCTGCCGTTTCCTTTTCAAATTGGAGGCTGGAGGTCTTTTTCGTCTGCCGGATCATCACCGCAAACAACACGCAGAGCACCGCCGCGATCACTAAAGACAGGACAAAGCTTTTCTGAATGATCCCATCCGAGAGGGAGCTGATCTGCTCACTGATCACGCTCTCTCTGATCAGATAGGTCAGCATCCAGTCTGTCTGATGGACAGGGACATAGTACATGGTTTCCCGGATGTCATTATAGGTAAAGGAGGCGACGCCGCTTGTGCCGGAGGCAAAATCCTCCCGCATTTTTTCAATCCGGTAATTCTCCTCAAAGGTGGCCTGCTCCAGAGCCTTCAGCAGATTATTCTCGCTGGCCAGTCCCCCCAGCACAGTGCTCGTGAGAGAGGTTCCGTCGAAGGCATAGAGGTTGCAGAAGGTGGTGCTGTTTAAGCCGGACTGCAGGGAAACCGTACTGAGAAAATGCCCCATATCTATTTCCATAAAGCAGACCTGCAGATGCTTTCCCTCCAGAGGAAGGGAATCCACCGGCACGGCGATCACCAGCTTTTTGCTTTGTCCGGAAGCATTTTTGATGGAAATTTCCGGCTCCGAAAGGGAGGTATAATCGAAGGCATACTGATCGATATCATTCCGGGTGCCCCTGGAGGTATAGATCAGCCCATCCTCATCCACAAAGGCAAACTTTTCCAAGTCATACAACTGGCGCATTCTGGCCTGATAGGCCTGGAGGCTTTCCACACTGGAAAGGTCAGCCTTTTCCAGAAGACCCAAAGCAATATCCATATCCCCGATATAGCTGTTTAAGGCGGAGGCCACCACCTGCTCTCTTCGCCCCGCAAGCTCATCCAGATACAGAAGGCTTACATTGCGCACCGCCCTTTCCGTGTCCCGACTGGCGCTGCTGCCTGTCCAGATCGTCCCAAGGATCAGAATAATAACCACGATCAGGCCGCCCGCCATCGCAAAAGTCAGCAGATGATTTCGCTTTCCAGGATTATTCAACGGTTTTTCCTCCCAGGTCCGGGCCAATCAGCCGTGGAAAATACGGATTTTTCGCTTTCCATGGCCGGCTGTTCTGCTCATTTGCACTACCTACCATGATACAGAAAAACCTTCCCCATTGCAAATAACTCCGTTTTCCCTTTTCTCCAGCAGCAATATTTCCGGAATAGGAACTGAATAGAAGGATTCTTCCTCTTCTGAGGATGCGTTTTTATCGGTGTCCCGCTGTTCATAGGATTCCTTCAGCTTAAGATACCGCTCCGGGCAGTATATCCGCTCACTGCTTTCCTGCGCTTTGATGGGAAAGGAAAAGGCTGCCGCCAGAGCGATCAGAAATAACCCGGGATAAAGCTTTTTTGTTTTCCATACATTATCCAGAATGCGCAAATGCCTGCCAAAGCTGTGCCGTAGAAAAAGCCCCCGCTTTTTTCCGGCCCGGGAAAGCTCCGAGCGAAATTCCTCCACCTGCACAAAGCGCTTTTCCGGGTCCTGCTCACAGGCCCTCCTGATAAGCTCTCCATAGCCTCTCGAAAGCCCCGGCACAAAGTCCTCCGGGTCCATGATCTGATAGGGCGGCTTATCCGGGGAAAAGGCGCTTAACAGATAGAACAGCAACGCTCCAAGGGAATAAATATCACTGCGTTTATCCGGAGGCCGCCTGGCCTCGGGCTGCCATACCTCTGGGGCGGAGTAGCCGGGAGTCCCATACACTCCGCTACTGCCCCAGCTAACCCCCAGGCTCCTTTCCTCCCCTGTTCT
This sequence comes from uncultured bacterium, assembly GCA_946543095.1. GTDB lineage: Bacteria > Bacillota > Clostridia > Lachnospirales > Lachnospiraceae > CAMNLO01. The sequence continues at coordinate 1,794 of CAMNLO010000046.1, read as the reverse complement.
GGAAGCGCCGAAATCTAAAAGCCTAAGCCTTCCGGAGGGCTCTAAAATCAGATTTTCCGGCTTTAAATCCAGATAGAGCACCGGGGGATGAAGCCCGTGGAGAAATTCCACCATTCTGCAAACCTGCTCCAAAAAGCCCTCCGCTTCCTGGGGACTCAGCGCGCCCTGCCTTTCCACCCATTCCTTTAGCTGGATGCCCTCCACGTATTCCATGACCAGTATGCCCATGGCACCGTCCCGGAAGCTGTCAAAAAGCACCGGGAAAAAGCGCTCTGTCTGGGCACTGAGCACCATTCTCTCCCGCTCATAGCTTTCCTCTCCTCCCGGTTTTTCCAGGTCGATCATCTTCATGGCGGCCTTTGTCTGGCGATGCTTATCAAAGACCTCCCAGACCTCTCCAAAGCCCCCCTTTCCGATTCTTTTTACCCTGCTGTAGCGTTCTTTGAGTTCACCTTTTTCCATGCCTTCCCCCCTTTTTATTCCCTATTTCTTGCAAAGATACACCGCGCTGATATGATCCTTACTTCCTCTTTTCATCCCTTCCTCCGCCAGGGTCCTAAGCCTTTTCTCCAAGCCCTCCCGCCCGTTTATCCTGCCGGATAAGGCTTCCCCGATCAGCTCCTCGGAAAGAGCCTTATAGAAGCCGTCGCTTGCAAGCAGAAGTCCCTGCCCCGGGAAAAGCCGGATCATCCGCATGGCAGGCATTTTGGGCTCCATACTCCCGATCGCTGCGCATAGCCGTCCTCCCCTGACATCATCCGGAAAGAGGCTTTTCAGCCTTTTCCCGGAATGTCTGTAAATCCTGGAATCCCCGAGATGAAACAGCATGGCTTTTCCGCCCAGTACACAGGCAAACACAAGGGTCGTCCCCAAAGCAATCCCCTTTTTTCCCGTATGCCGCAAGCTGCCTGCAAAGTTCATAAAGACAGCGGTATACCGCATTTGAGGCGCTTTTCCAGTGCCCCTTTCCCAGATCATCAATGAGCCTTGTATAGATCAGCTCCATAAGCTTTTCCGTGACCAGACCGCTGGCCTTTTTCCCCTCGGAAAGCCCTCCAATCCCATCGCAAACCGCGGCAAAGGAAAGCTCTCCGAAACGGGATCTGAGCCGCAATAAGAATAAAGAATCCTGATTGTCGACCCCGGACAGACCGGGCGACCAGATATGCGAAACAAGCATAGAAAACTCCGGAATCCGTTCGTAAAAAGGAAATCCATTGGGGAAGAAGCTCCCCGGAACAACACACGCTAATCAGCGGTTCTAAAGAGATTCACCGGACGAGGAAGAATCCCGTCCGCAAAGATTATAAAAGTATAGCAGAAGAGAAAGGCAAACGCAAGAGGAAAGTATGGAAAAAGCAGTGAGCCAAGTAGCTGAGAATGCCATGCTTGCATGAGCATTCTCAGATATTTGGCGAACGCCAACCATGGTGCTGCGTGCCGGGGGCACGCGTTTAGCACCGCTGACTTCAGCCAGCGCGGTGCATGAAGCGATGCGGAGCAGCGCGGGAATCCGAATGGTTGGAGCATGGCGGGAGCGAAGCGTAGCCATGCGTAGCTTTTTCCATATGTGGTTTGCGACCAAGTGTCATAAGGCAAGTATGAACAACATTCAACGCCAGATTCCACGCATCCATCAGATGGACGGACGAACACCGCCCATCCGATGGATACGTCAGAATAATATCCAGCTTTACTCCTCCATGTGTTTCCCCATATATGGAAATCATATCCCATACAAAAAGGACGACCACTTGGCCGTCCCTTTTCGAGTCGTTCGCTATTGAGTTAGCG
>CAMNLO010000045.1 GCA_946543095.1 uncultured bacterium | reverse complement strand
GCGATCTCCGCGATCTCTTCGGAATCCGTGGAAACAATGATCCTGGAAAGCTCTTGGGAAAGCGCACAGGCGGCGATGGAATAGGCGATCATGGGATGGCCCTGAAAGAGCCTGATGTTTTTTTTCGGCACGGATTTGGAGCCGCCCCTTGCGGGGATCAGCGCCAGAGTGTACTCCGGGTCGATATATTTTAAAAGGTCATTCTGCATTCTCTGTCACCCACGGTGCAAATCCGTTTCTTACACACCTCTTAATTTCTTTCTGGTGGCCAGCTCCTTCTCCGACAGGACCTTCACTCCGTCCCCCAGAATGGTCTCGATCAGACGGACATCCTCCACCAGACGCATCAGATCCTTCACATTTAAGGATGCGGCCTGGTCGGAGCCGTACATGGTGTTGTCCAGGGTCACATGCCGCTCCAGGGAGGTGGCTCCCAGGGCCACTGCGGAGGTGGACACGATCCTGCCTACCTCGTGGCCGCTGTAGCCCACGGGGCAGTGATACCGTTCCTTCAGGGCGGGGATCATCCGCAGGTTTGCCTCATCCTTCGGCATGGGATAGGTGCTGTTGCAGTGCATCAGCTCGAAGGGGCAGTCCGCCTTCCGGAACACCTCCACCGCCGCGTCGATCTCCTCGTAGCTGCTCATGCCCGTGGCGATAAAGGTGGGGATCTGTTCGGAAGCCACCATCCGAAGCAGCTCCATATTGGTCAGCATTGCGGAAGCGATCTTATTGTGCTTCAGATGATACTGGCGCAAAAACTCCTGGGAATCGGGATCCCAGGCGGAGGCAAACCACTCGATGCCCTTTTCCCGGCAGTAGCGGTCGATCTCGTCATACTCCTCCTTGCCGAATTCCAGCCCTTCCTTCTGGGCTCTCTGGGTGGTGCCCCAGGGGCTTTCCCGGTAGCTCTCCAGGTATTCCTTTGTGTAGACCTTGTCCACGGTCCTCTTTTGGAATTTCACCGCGTCGCAGCCCGACAGCGCGGCCCAGTCGATCAGTTTTTTCGCGATGCCCATATCGCCGTTATGATTGATGCCGATCTCGGCGGTAATAAACACATGTTCGATTGAATTGCTCATAAAATCCCCCTATATATTGTGTGAATCCGTCATTCCTTTCCAATAATCTACAGTATATAGGAAAGCATAACTGTTATCAAGGTGCTTTTCAAGCGATATAAATAATGATATGATACTGCTATGGATGAAGAGAAACGCAAACCCCGCATCGGCGTCATCGTCGGAAACTATCATTCCGACCACGCCAGGCGGATGGTAAAAAAGCTGTATGAGCTGGCTAAAAAGGCGGATCTGAATGCCCATTTCTATCTGGGCACGGAGAGTTCCAGCTTCCTGAAGGAATTCTCCATGCAGTCAAATCGCTTTGACTATCAGTATGCCTCCCTGTACAGCGTCAGCGGCTATGCCGATCTGGATCTTCTGATTGTTTCCGTGGGGACGCTCACCATCTTCCAGAAGGCCATGACTCCGGAGCGTTTTATCGATTCCCTTCCCGATGTTCCCATGATTCTGACGGAGACCAGGATCATGCCGAAGAAGGGTGCCTATCTCATCGCGGACAATTACAGCGGCATGCGCTCGCTGGTGGAGCATCTCATCAAGGTCCACAATCTGACAAAGATCGCCTATCTGGGCGGTCCCAGATCCGGAAACCTGGACGCCGCGGAACGCCTTTCGGCCTTTCTGGATGTCATGAAGGAATATGACCGGGAGATCTCCGATGATGCCATCCGGTACGGAGATTTTTCCGAGCATGTGGACGAGCTGGCGGAGGAGCTTCTGGACCTGAATCCGGGCCTGGAGGCCATTGTCTGCGCCAATGACGAAATGGCGATCTCCGTCTACAGGGTCTGCGAGAAGCGGGGCCTTGTGGTGGGACATGATATCGCGGTAACGGGCTTTGACGATATGGAGCTTGCCTCCTTCATGAATCCCCCCCTGACCACGGTGAAGCAGGACTACGACACCATGTGCAAAAAGGCCATGGAGAAGGCTCTGGCCATCCTCAGGGGAGAAGAGGTGGAATCCGAAGAGATCGTCTCTCCCCTGATCCGCCGTTCCTCCTGCTGCTGCCCCAATACGGATCCGAAGATGGCGGATGCTCTTTTCCGCTACACCGAGCGGAGGGATCTGATCTCCAATATCTGGAAAAACCATGACAGGGCCCATCATTCCTGGGTGGGGCCGCTGCTGACCAGGGAGCTGCTTCTGGAGAATTTCTCCAGGAAGGATTTCTATGAGCGCCTGGGCAGCTGCTTTTCCATGATCGGCGCGAAAAGTGCCGTCATCGGGACCTTCGAAACCCCCAGAGTCGTGGAGGAGGGAGATTTCCCGGCGGCTCCGGACTATATGCTCTTTGATCTGTACCAGCACGGGGATGAGTGGTGGGCCTACGATGGGCCGGACACTCCGAAGATCTATCTCCACTCCCTGAGGCCGGATACCCCGGACAATTCGGAGGGGCTTTTAACCTTCTTCCTGTTATTCTACGAGAACATCCAGTACGGGATCATGTGGGTGGAGATCGAGCCGGAGGATATCGAATTCTACTACACCCTCTCCATGGAGATCGGCACCGCCCTGCGCTATTTAAGCCTTTCCATGGCCCAGCAGCAGTATCAGAACATGCTGCAGAATGTGGCCCGCCACGATAATCTCACCGGTCTCTATAACCGTTTCGGGTTTATGAGCGCCGCCACAGACTATGGAAACGAACACAAATCGGAGCCCATGGTGATCATGATGGCGGACTTAGACCACTTAAAGCAGATCAACGACGGCTTCGGCCATATGGAAGGGGATTTCGCCATCCGCAAGTGCGCGGAGATCCTGCGGGAAGCCATCGGAGAGGAAGGACTTCTGGGCCGCACCGGAGGCGACGAATTCATGGGAATGTTTTCCGTCCGGGATGAGCTGGCGTCTGAGAAGCTTGAGAAAAAGATCAAACAGATCGCGGAGGACTTCAACAACACCTCCGACAAGCCCTATTATGTGGAGCTTTCCCTGGGCTTTGTGACCTGCGTCTTCGACGACACCAATAACTACAACGAACTGATCCGAAAGGCGGACGAGCGGCTGTACGAGGCCAAAAAAGTGCGGCGGGCTTCGGTGGTGAAATAGACCGCTCAAAGAAGTGCGATCAACAGATCAAAACAGAAAGCGGAAATGGAAAAGGCGCCGCCGGGATCCCGGCAGCGCCTCTTGTTTTAACGAAAACCGTTCTTATCTCTGCACTCTTCCGGAGGCGTCCCCTCCTGCCAGAGTCTCCACCTCTTTCCTGGACACAAAATTGAAGTCCCCGGGGATGGTGTGCTTTAACGCGGAGGCCGCCACGCCGAATTCCAGAGCCGCCTTGTAGTCCTTGCCGTCCAGCAGCCCGCAGATCACGCCGCCGGCAAAGGAATCCCCGCCGCCCACGCGGTCCACGATGGGATGGATGGAATACTCCTTGGAGTGATAGAATTCCTTCGTATCCCTGGAATAGATGCAGGCGGACCAGCCGTTGTCGGAAGCGGAATGGCTGACTCTCAGAGAAGAGATGCAGTATTCGAAGTTGTAGTCCTTCACCATCTGCTCAAAGATGGACTTGTAGCCCGCAAGCTCCAGCTCGCCGCTGGTCACGTCCGTGTTGCCGGGCTTATAGCCCAGCACCAGCTCCGCGTCCTCTTCGTTTCCGATGCACACATCCACATACTGCATCAGGTTCTTCATGCACTTCTGTGCCTTCTCGGAGCTCCAGAGCTTCTTGCGGAAGTTTAAGTCACAGGAAACCTTGACGCCTGCCTTCTTGGCAGCCTTTAAGGCCGCCTCCGTCAGGGCCGCCGCGGAATCACTCACCGCGGGGGTGATTCCGGTGAAGTGGAACCAGTCCGCATCCTTGAAGATCTCGTCGAAATCGAAGTCCTTTTCCGTGGCGGTGGAAATGGAGGAATGGGCCCTGTCATACACCACCTTGGAGGGCCGCATGGAGCAGCCGGACTCCAGGAAATAGATCCCCAGCCGCTCGCCGCAGCGGGCGATGAACCTTGTCCCCACATTTGCCTTTCTCAAGGCCGCCACGGCGCACTCGCCGATCTCATTATCCGGCACCGCCGTCACATACTGCACCTCATGGCCGAAGCCCGCAAGGGACACCGCCACATTGGCCTCGCCGCCGCCGTATACCACGTCGAACTCGTCCGCCTGGACAAAGCGCTCGAAATTGGGAGTGGAAAGCCTCAGCATGATCTCTCCCATAGTCACTACTTTTGCCATTGGATTCTCCTCCTATGTTATGTTAACTGCAAACCGCACCGCCCGTCACTTATTTCTGGAACAGATGGATCGCAAACCCGCCGATCTCATTCTTCATGTAGATGGCCTTGATGCTGCCGTCCTCTTTTCTGCTGGCGGAATCATAATCGAACTCGATCCCCTTCCGCTCCAGCTGGTAGATGGCTCTGTTCATGTAGTTGGTCCCGATGGCAAGATGGCCGCAGGCCCCCTTGAAGGGAGACTTCATGACCTCCACGAAGCTGCCGGCGAAAATGGACTTGTTGCCCGGCTTTTTCGTAAAGCCGAAGAGCCTGTCGTATTCGGAGGCTGTGGCGTCCGCATCCGCCTCGTCCTTGCCGTTGATGCCCACGTGCACCAGCTCGAAGCCCAGCATCTTCTCCACGGCTTCCCTGGTGAGCTCTTCGATCTTATCGAATTCCCCGGCCTTGATCAGGTCCGCCTTCACCATCCAGGTGCCGCCGCAGGCCACGATCTTGGGGAAGTCCAGATAATCCCTTAAATTATCGGCGTTGATGCCGCCGGTGGGCATGAATTTCATTTTTGTATAGGGTCCGCACATGGCCTTGATCATCTTGATGCCGCCGGCCTGCTCCGCCGGGAAGAACTTCACCACATCCAGACCGTGCTCGATGGCGATCTCCACATCACTGGGATTGGAGGTGCCGGGAACAATGGCGATGTCTTTCGCAATGCAGTGCTCCACCACTTTGGGGTTCAGACCCGGGCTGACGATGAACTTTGCCCCTGCGGCCACAGCCCTGTCCACCTGCTCCGTGGTCAGGACGGTCCCCGCACCCAGAAGCATCTCCGGGAATTCCTTTGCGATCAGCTTGATGCTCTCCTCCGCCGCGTCGGTCCTGAAGGTCACCTCAGCGCAGGGAAGGCCGCCCGCGATCAGCGCCTTGGCAAGGGGCAGTGCGTCCTTTGCGTCATTTAAGGCGATGACGGGGACGATCCCGATCTTTGACAGCTCCTCGATAATCGGATTCATAGATACTCTCCTTTCAAAGCTCCTTATCATGAAGCATTATTTATGCTATAATGTTACTACTTATTGTTTAGAATTGCTACATTTTTGTACAATGCAGATGACACTGGTGTCATGCCGGCTCATTCAGAAAGGAGATGTTTCATGGCTGACAAGTCCAAAGAGGCGCTGGCCAACAACTGTCCCAATTGCGGCGGGCCTCTCAGGTATGATCCTACCATTGAAAAGCTGAAATGCGATTTCTGCGATTCGGAGTTCACGGTGGAGGAGGTGGAAAAATTCTACGAATCCCACAAGTCCGAGGCCCAGGCGGAATACGCCAAAGACGAGGTGGTTTCCTACGGCTGCTCCTCCTGCGGCGCAGAGCTCATCGCGGACGCCAACACCGCCGTGATCCGCTGCCCCTACTGCGGAAACAACACCATCGCCACGGCCCAGTTCGCGGCGGGGATCAAACCGGACTATGTGGTGCCCTTCAAATTCACGAAACAGCAGGCGGAGGCGAAATACGCCGACTACTACAAGGGCCGTTTCCTGCTGCCCAAGGCTTTCCTCACGGACAGCAATGTGGAGGAGATCCAGGGGGTTTATGTTCCCTTCTGGCTCTTTAACGGAAGCTCCTTTGTCAGGGGCACCTACAATACCCACGATGAGCACGAGGACAATAACTTCAAATATCTGGAGCACTACGAGGAGGAGCGCAAGGGCACGATGCGGTTCGAGAATGTCCCCGCGGATGCTTCAAAGCGGATGGCGGACGACCTGATGGACACCATCGAACCCTATGACTTCAAGCAGATGAAACCCTTTGCCATGTCCTATCTGCCGGGCTTTCTGGCGGAGCGCTTCGACGTGGACGAAAAGGATGACAAAAACCGGGCCACGGGGCGGATCGAGCAGACCACAAAGGACGAGGTGCGAAAGACCCTGAAGCACAACAATCTGGACCGCTCGGATGAGGACGTCACGGTGCAGTTCACAAAAACGAATTACGCCCTGCTGCCCGTGTGGCTTTTGACCACCCGCTACAATAACGCGGAATGGACCTTTGCCATGAACGGCCAGACCGGGGAGTTCACAGGGAACCTTCCCATCAACGGCGCCAAATTCGGCGGCGTTTTAACCATCCTGTTTGCCGCCATCGTGCTGATCGCCCATTTCCTGTTTGACTCCATGGGCGTCGGCTTTGTCGTTGCCGCCATTGTCACAGCCATTACCGGCTTTGTCATGTGGTCCGGCATGAAGCCCGTCTCCCATGCCACCACGGCCGGCGAGTATATCTCCATGCCGCTAAAGCTGTCCTATGAACGGGAATCCTTTATCAGAACCGAAAAGATCAGAAAAGAAAAGAAAGAAGGGGATTGATCATGAAAAAATTTCTGGATAACGAGTTTCTGCTGACCACCGGGACCGCCTCAAAGCTCTTCCACACCTATGCCGAGAAGGCTCCCATCCTGGACTACCACTGCCACATCAATCCGAAGGAGATCGCGGAGGACAGGCAGTTTGACAATATCACCCAGGTATGGCTGGGGGGGGACCATTATAAATGGCGCTTCATGCGCTCCTGCGGCGTGGAGGAATACTACATCACGGGAGACGCCCCGGACAAGGAAAAATTCTTCAAATGGGCGGAGTGCCTGGGAAAGGCCATCGGCAATCCCCTGTATCACTGGAGCCATCTGGAGCTGAGAAGATATTTCGGCTACGAAGGGGCTTTAAGCAAAAAGACGGCGGAGGAGGTCTGGAACCTCTGCAACGAGAAGCTGGCCAAGCCCGAAATGAGCGTCAGGGGCCTGATCAAACAGTCCGGGGTGACTCTGATCTGCACCACCGACGATCCCGTGGACTCCCTGGAATGGCACAAAAAGATCGCCGAGGATAAGAGCTTTGACGTCCAGGTGAAGCCCGCCTGGCGCCCGGACAAGGCCATGAACATCGAGAAGCCGGATTATCAGGACTATCTTGCGAAGTTAAGCCAGGTCTCCGGCATTCAGGTGAACTCCTTTGCCGACCTGAAAAAGGCCCTGGAGAACCGGATGGACTTCTTCACCTCCATGGGCTGCTCCGTTTCCGACCACGCCCTGGAGTATGTGATGTACTATCCCGCTGAGGATGCCGAGATCGAGCGGATCTTCGCAAAGCGCCTGGGAGGTGAGGCAGTGACCCGAAAAGAGGAGCTCACCTTCAAGACCGCCTTCATGCTCTATGTGGGCCGTCAGTATAAAAAGAGAGACTGGGCCATGCAGCTGCATTACGGCTGCAAGCGGGACAATAATCGCCTCATGTTCGACAAACTGGGTCCCGACACCGGCTATGACTGCATCAATAACTATGCTCCCTCCGCGGAGATGGCGGATTTCTTAAACGCCCTGATCTCTACGGACGAGCTGCCCCGCACCATCCTCTACAGCTTGAATCCCAATGACAACGAAGCCATCGGGACGATCCTCGGCTGCTTCCAGGATTCCACTGCCTGCGCCAAGATCCAGCAGGGTTCCGGCTGGTGGTTCAACGACCACAAGGTAGGTATGCAGAATCAGATGATCTCCCTGGCAAATCTGGGGAATCTTTCCGGCTTTGTGGGAATGCTGACGGACTCCAGAAGCTTCCTCTCCTACACCAGGCACGAATATTTCCGGAGGATCCTCTGCGACCTCATCGGAACCTGGGTGGAGAACGGGGAATTCCCTTATGACGAGGAGATCCTTTCCGACATCGTGAAGGGCATCTGCTACAACAACGCGGTGAAGTATTTCGGCTTTGATCTGAAGACCGTGTAACCAAAAAGGAGTATTTATGTCTGTCATACTGGATATGAAGGATCTCCACGTTTCCGTGGAGGAAAGGGAGATCCTTTCCGGCGTAAGCCTGTCGGTGGACGCCGGGGAAACGCATGTGATCATGGGGCCCAACGGCGCCGGAAAGAGCACTCTCGGCAACGCCCTCATGGGAAATCCCGCCTATGAAGTGACCTCCGGAACCATCCTGTTTCAGGGGGAGGACCTTTTAGGCAAGGCTGTGAACGAGCGGGCAAAGGCAGGGCTTTTCATGTCCTTCCAGAATCCCGTGGAGGTCCCCGGGATCTCCCTGGAAAACTTCATCCGCCAGGCCCAGGGGGAGCGGACGGGAAAGCGGGCAAAGATCTGGACCTTCCACAAGGAGCTCCTTGCTGCCATGAAGCTTCTCCACATGGACGAAGCCTACGCGGAAAGAGACTTAAACGTGGGCTTTTCCGGCGGTGAAAAGAAAAAGGCGGAGATCCTGCAGCTTCTGATGTTAAAGCCCTCCCTGGCCATTCTGGACGAAACGGACTCGGGGCTTGACGTGGATGCGGTGCGGACTGTTTCCGCAGGGGTCTCGGAATTCCAGAAAAACGGGGACGCCGGCCTTATCATCATCACCCATAACGCCTCCATCCTCTCCTCTCTGAAGGTGGACAGAGTCCACATCCTGGTGAGTGGAAGGATTGTAGAGGAAGGCGGTCCGGAAATGGTGGAGCGGATCAACAGGGAAGGCTTCGCCGCTTATGAAAAGGAAAATCAGGCAGATCTTTAAGGAGTTATGTTAACTATATGGATTCTGAAAAAACTCATGTAGAGGATATTGACCGAAGCCTCTACGATTTCCGCAATGAGGACAAGGATGCCTACCGCATCAAAGAGGGTCTGACAGAGGAGATCGTTTTACAGCTCTCCGAAGAAAAAAAGGATCCGGAATGGATGCGGGATATGCGCCTGAAGGCTCTGGAAATCTATAACAAAACGGAAATGGTGCCCTGGGGGCCTGAGATTGACGGCCTGAATATGGACAATATCGTGACCTATGTCAGGCCCAATACCAAGATGAACGCGGACTGGGACGAGGTGCCCGAGGAGATCAAGGACACCTTCGAGCGTCTGGGGATCCCCCAGGCGGAGCGGGAATCCCTGGCAGGGGTGGGTGCCCAGTACGACTCGGAGTTAGTGTACCACAATGTGAAAAAGGAAGTGGCGGAGCTGGGGGTCATCTACGCGGATCTGGAAAGCTCCATGCACGGCCCCTACGAGGAAATGATCCGCTCCCACTTCATGAAGCTGGTGCCTCCCACGGATCATAAATTCGCGGCCCTCCACGGGGCGGTGTGGTCCGGGGGCTCCTTCGTGTATGTGCCCCCCGGGGTCTCGGTGGAGATCCC
>CAMNLO010000044.1 GCA_946543095.1 uncultured bacterium | reverse complement strand
TAATTTGCGCAGCGGCGGATCAGAAAGCCCTCCTTCAGAAGGGCGGAAAAAATCTCACACCGGACCGCGTCCGTGGCCTCAAAAAGCATATAGTTCGCTTCCCCGGGATAAACGATAAAGCCGAGGTCCGTCAGGCTCTTTGTCAGATACTCCCGTTCCGTGGTGATCAGAAGCCTTGCATCCTCAAGATAGGAAACCGGGGCATGAAGGGCCGCGGTACCCGCGATCTGGGCCAGGGCGGAGACACTCCACTCCGGCTGGAGCCTTGCGATCTCCGTAAGCCTTTCCCGATCCCCCATGAGATAGCCGAGTCTCAGGCCCGGGCAGGCATAGCGCTTGGTAAAGGCATCCAGCACGAAGAGGTAAGGATTCCCCACGGCCTCCTGCCGCATGGTCCTCATCTCCTCATCGGGCAAAAACCCGATAAAGCATTCGTCCAGGACAAAACAGATCTGCCTGCTCCTGCACTCTTCCGCGAGCTCCGTCAAAAATGCTTTGGACAGGGTATTCCCCACGGGATTTGCGGGGGAGCATAAAAAGAGCATATCTCCGGCGCTCAGATGAACCAGGGCTTCCAGAAAGCCCTCGTCTGGCTGAAAGCCGGCATTTTTGTTTAAGAAAAAATAATCAATGGGAACTCCCGCTCCTCTGAGGGCATGTTCATAGCCGGAAAAGGAGGGAACGGGAAGAAGGGCCTTCTTCGGACGAAGGCCAAGGACTAACAGCATGATCAGCTCGGAGGCACCGTTGCCGAAAAGGATGTTCTCACCGGGAAGCTCCAGCCGGATGGAAAGAGCCTCTCTCAGTGACATGCAATCCCTGTCGGGATAACATTCCACATTTAAGAGCCCTGCGCGGATGGCGTTCAGCACCTCCTCCGGGACACCCAGAGGATTGATATTGACGGAAAAATCCTGACGAATCTCCCCCAGGGCGTAAATCTCACCCCCATGCAGCATATTGTCGGCTTTGCAGTCCGTATGACTCAAATCAGGCTCCATATTGCGAGTGAAACAAGGATCTGACAGCACAGGTTTGCGGAGCTCGCGGCACAAACCCTGCGGGAAAAACCGGTCTTAATGGAAGAACCATCTGAGCCCGATGTTTAACAGGGGATTTAAGGAACTGAAGGTATGGAAATCCGGATCCAGATAATACGCCAGCATCTTGCAGGTGTAGTTGGTGTTATGGGCCATTGCCATATCCACCTCTTCCGCGAACTGCAGATACTCCTGCTCGCCACAGGGGCAGTACAGCCGGTATTCAAAGGGCGTATAGATGACCATCTCCATATCGTCCTTATCATAGCGGTAGCCCTTTAATTCAAAGCACATCTGATCCAGTGTGGGATGGAAGTCTTCGGGAAGCTCCTTATGCGGGTCCCATTCCCTGCCCTGATGCTTCATGAAACCGGTGGACACAGAGGTTGCCGGCAGCTGATTATACACAAACAGAGGGTTATCCTCACCCTTCTTCTTTTCCTCGTCCTTCTCTTTGCCTTTTCCGGAATAATCCTTGCGGATCGCGGAGATCCTGATCATCATGGCTGCTGCCCTCCGGCTGATGCTCCCGAAACCTTTGTTTCATATCCTCGTATTTTTGCACACAGCCGTTTCATTATATCATACAATTCCAGTTCTGTCTTAGGGAAATCGAAAGCTGTAGATGCAAAATCTGAAATACTGCTTTTTCGGTCTCTTCTTCAGGAAAACACTGATGAAGCAGATTCCCCGGAGGGTATGGAAAATGCTGATCGATCCGGCATTTCCTCAGATCCCTTCCTCCAGGATCCTGTACACCTGCTCCATGTCCAGATTCTCCCGGAGGGTCTTTGCCAGCAGGTCGTACTGCTCTTCCTTATGCTGGGCAGGGGATTTTAAGCTCTCTCCCGCGTCGGTCAGCGTGATCCCCTTCCGCTTTGCCAGGGCCTTCGCCGTTTCAAAGGCGATGCCCGGCGCATCGAAGACCCCGTGGAGATAGGTGCCGAAGACCCGCTCTCCCGCGATGCCGTCCTGTACCGTTTCCCCGGTGTTGATGTCCTGAAGGGAAAGAAAGGGCTTCGCGGACTCCGGCATATGGGAAAGCCTTCCCATATGGATCTCATAGCCCTCCGCTTCAATACATTTTAACCCGTCCAGAAGACCGCCAGTCTCAAGGAAATGTCCCTTCACCTGGGTCCTGCGCTTTTCCGTGGTAAACACCGTGGCGGCATTAAAGAAGCCAAGGCCCTCCTCCGTGCCCCCTTCCTCCACTCCATGAGGATCCTCAAGGGACGCCCCCAGCATCTGGTAGCCTCCGCAGATGCCGAAGACCACGCCGCCCTCAGCATAGTATTCCTTCAGCTTATCATACAGACCGATGTCCTTTAACCACTTCAGGTCTCCCATGGTATTTTTCGTTCCCGGCAGCACCACCATATCGGGATGCTCCAGCTGTCCGGGGTGCATGATGTAGCGCACGTTGACCTCCGGCAGAAGGGAGAACACATTCAGGTCCGTGAAATTGGAGATATGGGGCAGGCGGATCACGGCGATATCCACCCTGGCATCCTGCCCCTTCTTCCCCGCCTCTTCCAGGCGCTCGGAAAGGGAGTCCTCGTCATCGATGTCCAGCCTTGTATAGGGCACCACTCCTACCACGGGGATATGGACCTTGTCCTCCAGCATTTTGTTGCCGAGCATCAGGAGATTTTTGTCTCCCCGGAATTTATTGATCACCAGGCCCTTGATATAGGAGCGCTCCTCTTTCTCCAGAAGCTCCACCGTGCCGTAGAGCTGGGCGAAAACGCCGCCTCTGTCGATGTCTCCCACCAGAAGCACGGGAGATCTCGATGCCTTCGCCATACCCAGGTTCACGATGTCCGCCTCTTTTAAGTTGATCTCCGCCGGAGATCCGGCCCCCTCCAGCACAATCACCTCGAATTCCTCCTCCAGGCTGTGGTAGGCCTCCATGACCTTGGGGAGCAGGCTCTTCTTGTACTGAAAATAGGTCTGGGCATCCATATCCCCCAGGACCTCGCCGTTCACCACCACCTGGGAGCCGGAATCGGAGGTGGGCTTTAGGAGAATAGGATTCATGCGCACATCCGGGAGGATCCCCGCAGCCTCCGCCTGCACCACCTGGGCCCTGCCCATTTCCAGGCCCGCCGCCGTGACATAGGAGTTTAAAGCCATATTCTGGGATTTAAAGGGGGCCACACGATAGCCGTCCTGTTTGAAGATCCGGCAGAGTCCCGCCGTGATCAGGCTTTTGCCGGCATTAGACATAGTGCCCAGGATCATGATGGATTTTGACATTTGATTCACATCACCTTTCTTACTTCTGTGAGGTACCCGTCGTCGATGGAGGCTTCCTCGAAGGAGGCCATCTCGTTCATGATGGAGCAGGCGGCCTCGATGATCTGGAAGGCCAGGGGACAGCCGCTCCCCTCTCCCAGCCGCATATCCATCTGTAAAAAGGGCTCCAGCCCCATTTCCTTCTGGGCGATGAGATACCCCACCTCCACAGACACATGGGAGGGGATCATAAATACCCTGGTCAGGGGATTCAGCCGGTAGGCGCAAAGCGCCGCCACAATGGAGATAAAGCCGTCGATGACCACGGGTATCCTTTCGATGGCAGCGCCGATGAACACACCGCACATGGCTGCGATATCCAGACCTCCCACCTTTGCGATCACATCCACGATATCTGTCTTATCGGGCTGATTCACTTCGATGGCCTGCCGGATCACCTGCTTTTTCTTTGCAAAGGCATCCGATGTCAGGCCGCCTCCCAGGCCCGTTACCTCCTCCACGGCAGCGCCCGTTAAGACGGATAACACGGCAGAGGAGGTGCTGGTGTTGCCGATGCCCATTTCCCCCACACCGATGATATCCATGCCGTCCTTCTTCGCGTTCTTCGCAAGACGGATCCCGGTGCCGATGGCAAGAAGGGCTTCCTTTCTGGTCATGGCAGGACCCTTTGCGATGTTTCCTGTGCTCTTCCGGATCCGCCAGTCCTCGATCCCAGGGCAGTTATAGTCTGCCGCGATGCCTAAATCCGCCACGCAGACATCCACATCAAAATGCTTTGCCAGAGTGCTCATCCCCGTCATGTGCCTGGTCATATTGATGGCCTGGGAAACGGTGACGGACTGGGGCGCGGAGCTCACCCCCTCCTCCACCACGCCGTTATCCGCGCATAACACGATGATGCGGCGCTTCGGAATATCATTATGGAGCTTTCCCGAGATCCCGGCCAGCTGCCAGCCCAGGGAATAGAGCTTTCCCAGGCTGCCGGGAGGGGCCACCAGCTTTAACGTGTAGTCCTGCGCCTCTTTGATCCGCTCCTCATCTGCACCCCGGATCTGTGAAAGCTCCTGTTGTAAGTCCTCGTCAGTAAATTTTTCCAGCATTGTGTTTTACACTACCTCCAATCAATCTCCGGATTCTTTTCATGTATTCCCAACAGTTTTTCCGTCACGGCAAACAGTTTCTTATGCTCCACGGGCTTCGTCAGGTATTCCGCAAAGCCTTCCTCCAAATAGGATTCCCTGGCTCCCACGATGGCGTTGGCCGTCAGCACGATGACAGGGGTATCGCGGTTTATATTATTCGCATCTTCACGGATCCTGTGGAAGGCCTCGATCCCGTCCATCCCGGGCATTCTGTGATCCATGTATATGATATCGTATTTCTTAAGTTTAGTCATCTCAATGCCTTCAGGGCCGGACATGGCGCTGTCCACCGTCATCTCCGTGCTGCGAAGGAGCCCCTTTAACACCATGATATTGATCTTCGTATCGTCCACCACCAAAGCCAGCTTTCCGGGAGCCCTGAAACCGCGTTCCACGGTTTTGACCACATTCGCGTGTTCCTTCAGCTTTGCGGAAAAGTCGCCCAGGGTATGCTCACCGATGACCTTCTGGGGGATCTTCACCGTAAAGACGGAACCGCTGCCGTATTCACTGGAGCCAGGAAATCGCTTTTGAACCGGTTGGCCACATTTGCCTCTTCCCTTGCGATCTCCAGCTCCTTCATGGTCTTCATGAGCTTTCTGTAGTCGGGGGTTTCCAGGGCAAACAGGACCACAAAGATGGAGAAGGCTTCGCCGAAGGCCACCAGCAATATGTCTCCCACGATCATCTGGATCACAGCAAAGATGGAGGGCAGAAGTGTGGATGAATTATGTAAACTTAACTGCCCAGTCCGCCTCCGCAAGGGCCACGGTAATACCCTCCTTCGCCTGCTTGCGGACCAGAAGCTTCCCGTTTCCGGAGGAGCGTACTGCAGATCTTTCGCACACATTGTCCACTCCGGCCTTTGTTCGCACAAAATCCGATTTTGTGAACTCTCCGGGGACTGCTTCCAGTTCCTCCGCGGAATAGGTAGTAAAGGGGACTCCCAGTTCCTTTGCGAATTCGATCAGACCCGTCTCCTCAGCCTTTAAGTCCGCTGAGGCCACAGCGGCAACGGAGGCTTTTGCATAGCCGTATTCCGAAAGAACCTCCTCCACCGCTTTCCGGATCCGGTCTGCGGGCACCCCCTTCCTGCAGCCGATGCCCAAGTGGAGGGCTTTGGGGTGGAGGGTGAGGAGGGGCACTGCGGTGTCGGCGCTGTCAGCAGTTTCGCCGGTATGGACGCCGGATGTAGTGCCGGCCGCCGATGCGTTGGATCCTGAGACGGTAGGGGGTGCTGCAGCCCTGACACTTACCAGAACGTCGGCTGAGAAACTGCCCGCGCCAATAGTACAGCAGGTATCTGCAGTTCCTGCTTCTCCTGCCCCCTCGGAAAAATCAGCGCCATAGCTATAGGGCGGCCTGAACACCTCCGGCTGTCCATGCTCATAATCCTGCGAAGTATCGCCTGATCGATCATCTGAAGACGCGGAAGGAGATCTCTCGGCAAAAGCAGGGCTCAGGATCGTGTCTGCTCCTTTCAGATGCACCTCTTCCGGCACATTACCAAGGATCTTTCCGCCGTCGATCTGCATCGTGATGCTGCCCTGCTCCAGAAGCTTTGAGGAGACCAGCTTGATGCCGTCCTTTTTACTGATCACAAGATCATTTTTCCTTGCAAAGACATCCACGGCAAAGAGGCCTCTTGTATCTGTGGCGGTGGTGACGACAGCTTCGCCTCCAAGACCTTCCGCGATCTTTTGGGAAAGCTCGATGCCTCCGCCGTAGTGGCCGGAAAGCAGGGGGATCACAAAGTGCCCCTTCTCATCTGCCACGATCACGGTGGAATCTGTCAGCTTGTTTTCCACAGAGGGCGCAATGCCCCGGACTGCGATACCGATGGCGCCGATGAAGACAATAGGGGAATGGGTGGCAAAGCGCTCCGCGACCCAGGCCGTAAGGGGTTTCTGCACAAGGATGCCTGTTTCAGGTATGAAGGCTTTTGATTTGATGTAAACCTTCGCATTCCCAAGTATCCCGGCGATCCGGTCTGCCATGATCAGGCCCTCTTTTGTGAAGCAGATGATACTGGGGGATGATGTTATGTTAACTATACTTTCGGTTCTGTCTCCTTCAGATAATGTGTGATCCGGCTGTTGTCCTAGTGTTATGTTAACTACATCCTCAGAATCGCCACAAGTTTTTGTGGAATTATCATGCGGGCTGTTTGATGTTATGTTAACTATACTTTCGGTTCTGTCTCCTTCAGATAATGTGTGATCCGGCTGTTGTCCTAGTGTTATGTTAACTACATCCTCAGAATCGCCACAAGTTTTTGCGGAATTATCATGCGGGCTGTTTGATGTTATGTTAACTAATTTCTCCGGATCTGCCTGCCTTTGGGAATAAGCGTCCTGATGATGCTCCGGGTTACCCTCGGGATCCTCCTCTGTCTTATCCCCCCGCACCAGCTTCTCCACCAGCTCTTTCGCGCCACGGCTTCTGGCCAACTCGCCGAAATCATTCTCGTAGATGATGCAGTCCACCTGATACCGCTCCAGAGCCCAGCGGTTTAAGGTGTCCATGACTCCCCGCAGGACCTCCTCCATGGTTTTCTCAAGAAGTCCCGCTTCCTTCAGGATCGTAAGCCCGGCGCTGGTGCTGATCTGGGAAAGGATCCGTCTTGCGCAGTCCCCATCCGCCCCGCCTCGTAAGGCCGCGGAGGTAAGAAGCTCCATCCTGCAGTCTCCTTCATGGGAATGGGTGTTGAAAACGCCGCCGTAAAGCTTGATAAACTTGCCGATATGGCCGCACATCAGGATATGGGTAAAGCCGTATTCCGCCACGAACTCACAGGTGTCCCCAATAAAATTGGAGCATTTCACCGCCGCATCCAGGTCGAAGCCGTAGGCCTCCTTCATATAGTCCTGCCCGTAGTTTCCGGGGGAAATGGCGCAGATCCTCCTGCCCTCCGAGGAGAGCACGGAAAGCTCTGCCTTAATGGTGTCCAGAAGGGCCTGGGCGCTCATGGGCTCCACCACGCCGCTGGTGCCCAGAATGGAGATGCCGCCTTCGATGCCAAGGCGGGGATTAAAGGTGCGCTTCGCCAGCTTTATGCCATCGGGGACAGAAATGGTGATCTTCAGAGTCCCTGTAAAATCAAAGAGCTCACAGACCTCCCGCACCTCTTTCTCGATCATCTCCCGAGGCACATGATTGATGGCGGCACTGCCTATGGGCTGATCCAGACCCGGGCGGGTGACCCGGCCTACTCCCGTTCCCCCGTCGATTACGATTCTTGCTGCTCTATTTGCATTCCCCGTCAGCCTGTTCTCTCCTGAATAAGCCTCTGATGATGCCAATCCATCTTCTGAATCAGTCTTCCCTCTTCCTTCGTTTTGAGTTATGTTAACTACGCTGCAATTCAAATCACATTCTGCGTTCTTATCAGTATAAATTATGTCAACTAATTCATCTTCTGAATCAGTCTTCCCTCTTCTTTCGTACTGAGTTATGTTAACTAATTGACTTTCCGGACCACCCGCTCCGATCCTGCCATTTGGCACTTCACCGGCCGTTTCCTCCCAGATCCGCACCTCGGAAAACACCAGGCTCCCGGTGGTAATATCGGGATCGTCTCCCCCGTCCTTTCTGACGGCACAGGAAACCATCCCTTTCTCCCTGCGGATCTCTTCGATGGCCGCGGTGTAGGGGATCCCCTTGGGGGTCATGATGGTGATCTCCTTTTTTTCCTGCCCGGAAAACAGCATCCAGGCCGCCGCCTTGGAGGCCGCCGCCGCGCAGCTTCCGGTCGTGAAGCCGTTTCTCATAGTTCAGAATCCTGTATTCATGCAGCAGCCGTAATGCTCCTCACACAAACCATAAACTCACTGCCAGGGCCACCGCCGTGGCGCCTTCGCTCAGGGTGGACAAAAACCCGGCGGTGTCCCCTGTAATGCCACCGAAATTGGAATACACCGTGTATCTCCACCAGATGCACAGCATCGCATTAGCTCCTATGACAAAAGCCGCCTTTGCAGGGCTTACATACAGCATGAATGCGAGACATACTACAAGCTGCAGCGCCAGGATCAGCCTGACCCCGGTCTTCTGGGCGTTGTCCGTGAAGGTGAACAAAGTGCCCTCTCTGGTGGCTGATTTGCACCAGGTGGAGGCTGTGCCGGACATTATCCTGGAAAGATAAAATCCCGCGGAGCACAAAAGCCAGGAGGTCAGATCCTCCAATAAGGCATAGGCCGCAAGCAGCGGCAGATAGTAACACAAAAGACGGATCACGGCAAAGGAGCCGATATGGGGATCCGAGAGGATCTGCAGCTTCTTCTCCCGTTCCCCGAAGGAGCTCAGGGCATCGGAGGTGTCCAAATAGCCGTCCACGTGAATGCCCCCGGAGATCAGAAGAGAGATCAGCGCGAAAACGGCAGCTCTCGGGAATCCCGCAAGGGAGGGCTCCAGCTGCCGGGTAAAGTACACAAAGGCGTAAGAGACTGCGCCGATGACAGCCCCTACCAGGGGAAACAGTCCGATGGCGTATCTTAAATGCTTCTGATCCCAGTCCAGCTGCGGCACCGGGATCTTGGAATACATGGCAAAAGCGGTAAAAAGCGAAGCCAGAAAAGACATCCTATTTCTTCTTTCTTTCGTATTTTAAAAAGGTGTAGGTCAGGTCGAAATAGCTCTGTTCGTCGGAATCCTGGGTGATCTCAAACTCCGGGAGCTCATCCAGGTTCGGAAAGAAGGCGTCTGCCTTGTAGCTCTCATCGATCTTCGTCACATGGATCGTGTCACAGTAGGGAAGCAGCTGTTCATAGACGCTTGCTCCGCCGATGACATAGATATCCTCCTCCGGAACCTCTTTGATCAGCTCCAGCAGCTCCTCGATGCTGTGGGCCACCTCCATGTTGGGGGCGGAAAAATCCTCCTTCCTGGTCAGCAGGATATTTCTGCGGCCCGACAGGGCCCTGCCTCCTGGAAAGGTCTGCATGGTCTTTCTTCCGAAAATCACGGTCTTCCCCAGGGTCACGGAGCGGAAAAAGCGATGGTCCGCCGGAATGGATACCAGAAGGGAGCCCTCGTTGCCGATGCCCCAGTTTTTATCCACTGCCACGATCATGTTCATACACACTCTTCCTCCATCATATATCAAGTGAAGCCTGTCAGATGTATCTCCCTCCCTTGCAGCGGACAACACCCTGCGGAAATCCCG
>CAMNLO010000043.1 GCA_946543095.1 uncultured bacterium | reverse complement strand
CCAGACGGATGAACACATCATCCATTTCGGACGCCGCAAAACCGGAATATGCCGCCATGGCCTTTAAGATCCTTCTGTCATTGATGCGGATCTCGAATTTCACAAACCGAAGCCGCCCCAGGGCCTTGGCGGTGGCCAGGATCAGCTCTGTCTCCGCCTGATTGGACTCCTCCCCCAAAATATCGATATCGCACTGCATAAACTGGCGGAATCGTCCCTTCTGGGGCCTGTCCGCCCGGAACACATTGCCGTACTGCAGGGCCTTAAAGGGTGAGGGCAGCTCTGATGCATGATTGGCGTAGTAGCGCACCAGGGGCACCGTCAGGTCATAGCGAAGCCCCAGATCCGACAGGTCCTTTTCCGTCTTGGCTTCGGGGATCCGCAGTTTCTCCCCTCTCTTTAAGATCTTGAAGGTCAGCTTTTCATTGTCTCCGCCGGCCTTGCAGTTTAAGTTTGCAAGGTTTTCCACAGCGGGAGTCTCGATGGTCTCAAAGCCGTAGCCCTCGTAGGTGTCCCGGATGATGCCAAGCACATAATCCCTGAGCTTCATTTCCCCGGGCAGGATATCCCGCATTCCCGTGGCGGGCACTTTGGATAATCTTTCTGCCATGTTAGTCCTCCATGACGAGCATTCATGTAAGTCCGGTGCTCTCAGAGCAATCCCCGCTCGTCTCAAATTGCGGCCTGAAGCCTGTCTTCAGGCTGTGAAGCAATCGGCATATCCATGCGATTGCTGTATTATGTAAACTAATTCAGACCGGAAAGCAGGATCCGGTCATTGTCCAGACCCTCTCCCACATTCTTCCGGAACAGCTCCAGCAGCCCATCCACAGTCATGTTTTCCCTCTCCTTCCCGGAGATATCCGCCACGATCCTGCCGGAATCCATCATGATGGTGCGGTTTCCCATGGCAAGGGCCTGATTCATGTTATGGGTCACCATCAGGCAGGTGATCTGCTGCTCCTTTACGATCTTCTCTGTCTGGGCCAGGACCTTTTCCGCAGTGGCGGGATCCAGGGCAGCCGTATGCTCATCCAGAAGCAGGATCTTGGGCCGCACCATGGTGGCCATTAACAGGGTCAGGGCCTGGCGCTGGCCGCCGGAAAGAAGTCCCACCGGCTGCTTCATTCGATCCTCCAGCCCCATATCCAGGGTTTTCAGTGCTTTCCAGAACCGCTCCCTGTCCTCTGCCTTTACCATTCTGAATAAACCCTTATTGCCGCTGGAGGCCCTGAGATAGGCCAAAGTCAGGTTTTCCTCGATGGTCATATGAGGCGCCGTTCCCAGAAGAGGATCCTGGAACAGATGCCCGATATATTTGCTGCGCTTATATTCGGGGACAAAGGTAATGTCCTCGCCGTCCAGGCAGATCTCCCCCTCGTCCACGAAAAAATTTCCGGTGATGGCGTTGAACATGGTGGATTTCCCGGCGCCGTTGGAGCCGATGATGGTGGCGAAATCCCCCTCCGGCAAAATGAGGGAGAGCTTTTTGATGGCCTGCTTTTCATTCACCGTTCCCGGGTGAAAGGTTTTTGAAACGGACTTCAGTTCCAGCATCTATTTATGTTCCCCGTGTCTTTGCTTCGCTTCCTGCATCTGCCTGTACAGCGCTATCTTCGACTTCAGATAGGGGAAGGAGATGGCGATGGCCACGATCACGGCGCTGACTAACTTCAGGCTTTCCGCCGGGATATTTAACCTGAGGGCCAGGGCCACGAAGAAGCGGTAGAGGCAGCTGCCGAAGATGACTCCCAGGATCCTTGTGAGCATGGAGCCCCTGCCGATGAGGCTCTCCCCGATGATCAGGCTTGCCAGGGCAATGGTGACCATGCCGGTGCCGTAATTGATGTCACAGCTTTTCTGGTACTGGGCCAGCACCGCCCCGGACAGGGCCGTAAAGGAATTGGACAGCATAAGGCCTGCCGTGATGGTAAAGGCGGGATTGATGGAGGAAGCCCGCACCATGCTGGGGTTGTCCCCGGTGGCCCGGATGGAAAGGCCAAGCATCGTGTTTAAAAACCATGCCAGAAGGATCCCCACCGTCAAAACGATGATGAGCACCACGAACAGCTTATACCAGCTGCCCATCAGGGGGATGCCCTCCAGCAGGTCGTGGGCGATGGAGAATAAGGTGGAAGCCTTAAAAATGTTCACATTGGAGGAAAAGCCCATGACCATGATGTTGATGGTATAAAGGGCCGTGTTCACAATGATTCCCGCAAGAATGGATTCCACTCCCAGCCTGGTCTGCAGGAAGGCGGTGACAAAGCCTGAGATCACCCCCGCCCCCATGGCCGCAAACAGCGCCAGAAAGGGATGTCCCGACAGGGTCACAATGGCCCCCACGGCGCAGCCTAGAGTAAAGCAGCCGTCCGTTGAAAGGTCCGCAATGTTCAGAGTGGTGTATGACACAAAGAGCGCCAGGGCCACCAGGGCGTAGATACACCCCAGCTCCATGGCGCTTTGTATGATCGATACGGTAAAGAAGCCTGCCATCGGTATCAGTCGAAGTTCTCTTTTGTAACGGTCTCCACCAGGGCGGAGCAGTTTGCCTTGAACATTTCATAGCTCAGCCCGATGGCGGAAGCGGTCTCTGTGTTCACGGTGGCGATGCCGTTGTCCTGGGTGCGTACCGCGGTGGATGCGGGATCCGCGCCGTTTGCCAGGATGTCCACCACCATATCGGCGGTCATGGTCCCCAGCTCCTCATAGTTTACGCCATAGCCCATGAAGGCGCCGTTTAAGGCAAAGGAATCGGCTCCCGTGTACTGGGGGATCTTCGCCTCCACGAATTTCTCGTAGATCCCCAGCTGTGCCTTCATCACCGTGTTGTCCTGAGGGGTGAAGCAGGCGTCCACGCCCGCCGCAATGATGGCGTCCGCCGCCAGGGCCACCTCGTCGCTGGTGGTGCCGGTCTTCTCCACCACCTCCAGGTCATGGCCTGCCGCGAAGTCCTTTGCTTCCGCAATGGCCTTGGTGGAGGAATCCTGGCTCTTGTCATAGAGCAGGCCCAGTTTTTTCGCGTTGGGATTTGCCAGAAGCATCAGGTTTAAGATGGCGTTGGTGTCCAGTGCGTCGCTGGTCCCGGTAATGTTGGAGCCGGGAGCCTCCATGGACTCCACAAGGCCCGCTCCCACGGGATCGGACACGGCAGAGAACACCACGGGGATCTTGTTTTCCTCGGTGGCGGCCTGCATGATCATGGCAGTGGGGGTGGCAATGGGAACCAGGATGTCCACATTGTCCGCGATCAGATCGGCCGCGATCTGGTTTAAGACTGTGGAGTCTGCCTGGCCGTTCTTGGTGTAGTCCTTGTAGTCAAAGGTCACGCCCAGCTCCGCGCCCTTTTTGTCCAGCTCCGCCTGAATGGCATCCTGGATCTGGTTTAAGGAGGCGTCGTCCACATACTGGATGATACCCACCTTGTAGGTCTTGCCCTGCTCCGCGCTCTGTTCGGGGGCCGAAGCCGAAGCGCCCGAGCCGCCCTGGGAAGCACCGCCGCAGGCCGCAAGGGCAAGCGATGCCATCGCTGCGATCAGGATCGCCGCCAGTGTCCTTTTTTTCATAATCTTCCTCTCCTCTCTTATATTCAGCAAGAGCTTATGCGTTGAAATCTATGACATCATTCTCAGGCTTTTCGGTCTTCTTTACCTCTATGGCTTCCAGCACCGGCCCGGAACCGTTCTGGTATTCCGGCGCGGTCTTGCTCACTACCTTTGCCGTCACCTCCACCCAGTCCTTGTCCTTCAGTGCCTCTGCTCCGTCGTACTCGCAGAGATACCCGAGAAAGGCCATATCCTCCGCGCAGCAGGTCATCGCCATTCTTCCCGGCACGAACACGTTCTTCCGGAAATCCTTATGCTTCATGACCTGCCCGGTGAACCGCAGGGTCTTCCCCTCGTAGCGCTCCGGATGGTCCATGCTGTCCAGATACCAGATGCCGAAGCCTCTGCTGTCCAGTTCAACGATATCCGCCTTCAGATCATAGGGAAGCTCCTCCTCCATGATCTCGTTCACCTCGCCGTTTTTGTCCTCGAAAACGATCTCCGCCCCGGGGTTCACGGCCTTCACATTCCGCTTGAAATTGCTCAGCTCCTTGATGCCGTCGCAGCGGTTAAAGATGATGAGCTCGCTCTTCCTCAGCATTTCCGCAAGGAGGGAGCGCATATTGGTGTAGTAGCTCACAAAGGTGGAGGCGTCGATCATGGTGATCTGCTGCTCCAGAGCCCAGGGCATGGGCATCTTAAAGTTCTTGAAGTTCCACATGCCGTTGAACTCAATGATGACCCGCTCCGGCTTATACTGCTTGTCCAGCTCCAGAAGCTTTGCGGGATTCAGATCCTCCTCGTTCTCAATGAGGACCTTCACCACCCTGTTTTCTTTGATCAGGGCCTTATCATACTCCTCATCCCCTTCCTCGCAGAGGATCAGAAGGGTAGTCCCCCGGATCCTGAAATAGGGCTGGGATAAGGTGTAATTGATAAAGCTGGTCTTTCCGCTGTCTAAAAAACCGTTGATGATATATACGGGCTTCATTTCGCAAACAGCTCCTCCAGCTTATCCCTGTGCAGATCCGATCCGATGACGCAGAAGCGCCCCGTCACATCCGGGGAGCCCTTACGGACCTCGCACTCTCCGGGAGTGTAGTCGAATTCCAGGAAGCCGCCCTCGGGATCCGGCACGATGCCCTTGGCGCGGATCACAAAGCCGTAGGTCTCCTGATCCTCAAAGGCGGCGCAGATCTTTTCCAGCTGCTCCTTCGAGTAGGAAGCGGGCGTCTCCTTGCCCCAGGAATCGAAGACTTCGTCGGCGTCGTGGTCGTGGTGGTGGCAGCAGTGGCCGTGTTCGCCGTGGTGGCAGTGATGGTCGTGATCATGGTCGTCGTCATCGTCGTGATGGTGATGATGCTCGTGATCGTGGTCGTCGTCATCGTCATGGTGGTGATGATGCTCGTGATCATAGTCGTCGTCATCGTCATGGTGGTGATGATGCTCGTGATCGTGGTCGTCGTCATCGTGATGATGGTGGTGATGGTGCTCGTGCTCCGCAGCCGCCTTCACGGCCTCCTCCATCAGCTCCGCCTCCAGATCCCTTGCCTTCTCGATGGTATCAAGGATCAGCTCTCCGGAGAGCATGGGCCAGGGAGTGGTGACGATGGTGGCCTTTTCGTTATGCTGTCTGAGCATCTCCACCACTTCCCGGATCTTCTCCTCGGGAAGGGCGTCGGTGCGGCTTAAGAAGATGGTCCCCGCATGGGCCACCTGGTTTTCAAAGAACTCGCCGAAATTCTTGAGATAGGTCTTCGCTTTCTTCGCATCCACCACGGTCACGGCGGAATTCAGCTCCACATCGGAATCCTCTGTTGCCCGCTTCACCGCGGCCATAACATCGGAAAGTTTCCCCACACCGGAGGGTTCGATGATGATCCGCTCGGGAGAATAGGTGGAAAGCACCTCCTTTAAGGCAGTGCCAAAGTCTCCCACAAGGGAACAGCATATGCAGCCGGAATTCATCTCCTGGATCTCGATCCCCGCTTCCTTTAAAAAGCCTCCGTCAATGCCGATCTCGCCGAATTCGTTTTCGATCAGCACCACCTTGTGTCCATGGAGGGATTCCGCGATGAGTTTTTTGATCAACGTGGTCTTGCCTGCTCCCAGAAACCCGGAAACAATGTCTATTTTCGTCATGATGAGCACACTCCTTTCACAAGTTTATTATCTTAAAGGAAAACCCCTTGCTTTTCAAGGGGTTCCATTCATAAAGAAGCGATCCGTCACTTCCCGTATCCGTCATTCGTAGGTCACATGCAGGAGCTGCCTTGCGTTCTCGCTTAGGGGCTTCTCCAGATACTCCCGGTAGAGCCGCGTGATATCCGGATTTTCGTGGCAGAAACGGAAGGGCGTCTTCCGGTCCAGCATATGGAGCTGCTCCCCTCTCCAGTACCGGAGATCCGTGTCATCCTGATGGATGGGCTGGCCGCCGCCGCCGGAGCAGCCGTTGGGGCAGGCCATCATCTCCACGAAATCGAACCGGACCTCTTTTCTCACAATGGCCCTGCAGAGCAGATCCACATTGCGTAAGCCGCTGGCCACCGCCACCCGGATGGTCCTTCCTCCGATGTCGTATTCCGCTTCCCTCCAGGGCTCGTTTCCCGCCTCCGCGCTTCTGAGCTTCGAAAAGCTCTTCAGATCCGGATTGGAGCCGGTGGCGAGATAAAAGGCAGTGCGCAGGGAGGCTTCCATAACCCCTCCCGTGACACCGAAAATGATGCCGGCGCCGGAGGCATGCTCCATCAGGCTGTCAAAGGAGGACTCCCTGATCTCATCAAGCATCACGTTTTTATAGCGCATCAGACGGATCAGTTCTCTTGTGGTGAGGACGATATCCACATCCCTTAAGCCCTTGTCCGACACCATCTGAGGCAGCTCGCATTCCGCCTTTTTCGCCACACAGGGCATGATGGATATGGTGCACATCTTTTTCGGGTCTTTTCTGAGCTCCATGGCATAGAAGCTCTTGATCATGGCCCCGAACATCTGCTGGGGAGATTTGGCGGTGGAAAGATTGGGGGAAAGCTCCGGATATCTGGATCTGACAAACCGGACCCAGCCGGGGCAGCAGCTGGTGAACATGGGGTATTCCTTCGGCTCCCCGTCCCCCAGACGCATCAGCAGTTCGCTGGCTTCCTCCATAATGGTCAGATCCGCGGAAAAGGCGGTGTCGAAGACATGGTCAAAGCCGATGGCCCGCAATACCCCCGCAAGCCTCTTGACACTGGCCTCCCCGGGAGGCAGCCCCAGGCTTTCGCCCCAGGCGGAACGCACTGCAGGCGCGATCTGGACCACTGTAATGATCTCCTTATCCTCCAGTACATCGATGACTTTGCCGATATCCTCCCGCACCAGAAGGGCCCCGGTGGGGCAATTGATGATGCACTGCCCGCAGAGGGTGCAGTCCGTGTCCTCGATCTTCCGGCCATCCGCCACATCCACTCTGGTACGGCTTCCGGTGCCCACCAGATCCCAGACCTTCATGCTCTGGACCTTATCGCAGACCTGAACGCAGCGCATGCACTTGATGCACCTGGAGGCATCCCGTAACAGGGGAAACTCCTTATTCCATTTTAAGAGCTTTCCTTTAGGGAGATCGTCCTCATAGGGATTCTCCATGATATTGAAGTCATAGGCCAGGGTCTCCAGCTTGCAGTTTCCGCTTCTTGCGCAGACAGAGCATCTGCCGTCGTGCTGGCTCATGATCAGGGAGAGATTGGTGCGGCAGGCCTCCCTGACCCTGGCGGAGTTGGTGGTGACCTTCATTCCTTCCCGCACCTTTGTGATGCAGGAGGGCACCAGCTTCTCCTCTCCCGCCACCTCCACGCTGCACAGCCTGCAGGCGCCGATCTCGTTGATGTCTTTTAAATAGCACAGATGGGGGATGGAAATGCCGTTGTCTTCCGCCGCCTTCATGATGGTGCTGTTTTCATCCGCCTGGACCAGCACATTATTGATCATCAGATTTACCATGAAAGCTTCCTCCCGCCTCTGAAGAGTCCATAGCCGAAACGGTCGCAGCGCAGACACCTGGAGGCTTCCTGAATGGCTTCCTCCGGACTCATGCCGATGTTCACCAGATCAAAATCACCCTTGATCTCCTCCACCCGTCTGCCCTTTAAGTCCACCCTGGCGCAGGGTGGCACATTGGAAAGCCTGGGGGAAGGGATCTCGATATCGTCTCCGATCTCGTGGTAGCCCCCCAGAAAGGCGTCGATGTTATCTGCCGCGGTCTTCCCCGCATGGACTGCCAGCACCACGCTGGTGGCGCCGGTCACAGCGTCTCCCCCCGCAAAAACGTTGCCGCTTCCCGGCACAAAGCAGGAAGCATCCGTCTCGATGGTCCCCTTCACCGTGACCTTTCCCTCTTCCAGAAAATGGCCCGACTGAATGGACTGGCCGATGGCGGTGAACACATAGTCGCACTCGATACGCACAAGATCCGTGTAGGCGTTTCTGACTATGACCTTTCCCTTTTTATCATAGCCGGAGACGATCTGGGGGTGGACCCATAGGGCTTTCACCCTGGAGTCCTCATCCAGCTCCACATGATCCGCCATCACCAGAGTCATGAGCTTCATGCCCTCCTTCAGGGCCTGATCCCGCTCATCCGGGAGGGCAGCCAGATCCTCCATGCGTTTGTCATAGATGCAGAACACCTCCTTTGCTCCCAGCCGGAGGCTTGTTCTTGCGGCATCCATCGCCACATTGCCGCCTCCCACAACACAGACCCGTTTCCCCTCCAGATCCGGGATGTCTCCCTCCCCGATCATGCGGAGGATGCCGATGGCGCTGTGGACTCCGTGGCCCTCTTCCCCCTCGATGTCCAGCTTCCTGTCCACATGGGCACCGATGGCAAGATAAACCGCGTCGTAGTTTTCCTTTAATTCATCGATGCTGATATCCTCACCCACATTGATGTTTGTCTTTAATTCGATGCCTGTGCTCAGGATATGCCTGATATCCTTTTCCAGCACCTGGCTTGGAAGCCTGTAGACGGGAATGCCGTAGCGCAGCATGCCGCCGGGCTTCTCCCTCTGCTCATACACCGTGACGGAATGGCCCATTAAAGTCAGATAATAGGCTGCCGTCAGCCCGCCGGGGCCGGCTCCCACCACACAGACTCTCTTTCCCGTATGCTCCGCGCAGGGGGGTGCCTCCTGCTCTCCCGCATGGTCCACCGCATAGCGTTTCAGCCCGCAGATATTGATGGCGGCATCCACCATATGCCTGCGGCAGCGCTCCTCGCAGGGATGCTCACAGATATAGGCGCAGACGGAAGGGAAGGGATTGTCCTTCCGGATGAGGCGCACCGCGTCATCATAACGTCCCACGCCCGTCAGGGCGATATACCCCGGCACATCCACATGGCAGGGGCAGGTGGTGGAGCAGGGCACCGTCAGCTCCAGACCGTAGTTGCAGCGTCCGCTTAAGATATGGCTGAGGAAATCATCCCGGAAGGTCCGGATGGCGGACAGGACTGTTTCCGCCGCCGTGGAGCCGATGGCGCAGTCCGAGGTGTCCCTGATGTTCAGGGCAGTCTTCTCAATGAGGGGGATCACATCCTCCTCCGCCGAGCCCTCCATCACAGACTCCAGAAGCTTTGTCAGGGCCCCCAGCCCCACCCTGCAGGGAACGCATTTCCCGCAGCTCTGAGAATGGCAGGTCCTTAAAAAGCTTAAGGTCATATCCACGGGACACAGTCCTGGGGGAGAAGCTTCGATCCTGCGTCCGAAATCCCGGTACAGATTATCCAGAAGCCGCTCCTGCCGGTCCTTTGTATGCAGCTTCAGGCGCTGTGCTCCTTTCATACTTCCTCCAATGCCGCTTCAGCGGCAGCCCATACCAAACCGCAGAGCGGTTTGCCTTAGAGAAATTGCGAATGCGATTTCTCCGATTGGATCAGTGCAATTTGGGCCGCCGGCGATCTTAGCCGCAGGCTGAGTATGCACAAGATGCGGGTATGGAAAACGCTACGCATGGCTCTGTGTATCCGGCTTTGCAGGATCTTCGCTCCCGCTCACTGCGTTTTCCATTCGGTCCCAGTCAAAGG
>CAMNLO010000042.1 GCA_946543095.1 uncultured bacterium | reverse complement strand
GGGATCATGCCCTGCTTCACAGCCTCCCTGACCGCACAGTCCGGCTCCCTCCTGTGGCTGCAGTCATTGTAAAAGCATTTCCCGAGACAGGGGGTGAATTCCGGATAATGCCACGCCAGAGCCTCCTTCCCGATGCCCGTAAGATACAGGCTGGAAAAACCGGGGGTGTCCAACAGAAAGCTGTCCTCTCCGATGGGCAAAAGCTCCGTATGCCTGGTGGTCTGCTTCCCTCTCCCGGTCTTTCTGGAAAGGGCTCCCACCTCCATGCGCTGTTCCTCAGAAAACCGGTTCACGAGACTGGATTTGCCGACGCCGGAGGGCCCTGCCAGGATCGTAGTCTTATGCTCCAGCATGGAATGAAGCTCCTCCATCCCCTCTCCCGTTTTCATGCTTAAAAAGCGGATGGGATGCCCGGCGCCTTCATAGGTCCCGGTGAGACGGGGAATCGCCTCAGGATCCAGATCGATCTTGTTAAAAGCCAGGATAATGGGAATGCTCTGAAGGGAAAGAAAGATCAGAAAGCGGTCCAGCAGCAAAAGGCTCGGATCCGGCCGTTTCACCGCAAACAGCACAAGGGCCTGGTCCACATTGGCGGCCTCCGGGCGGATCAGGGAATTCTTCCGCTCCAGAAGCTCCTCTATCTGGCCGCTGTTTTCGATATCCGTATCCGGCGTCTCCGAAAAGCTTACGTCATCCCCCACAAGCGGCTTTCTGCCGTCCAGCCGGAAAAGCCCCCTGGCCCGGCACTGGTAGATGCGTTCGTTTTCAGTGCAATAGACATAGTAAAAGCCGCCGACCCCGCGGATGATCTTACCCGTCATGGATCAGTCGGCTTCCTCCGCCGTGAACTCCAGCTCCCTTGTAATGACCTTGGGGGTGGCGGTGCCGGGAATGGTGACCAGCTGGCCGCTCTCATCCGTGACAGTCTGGTCCGCGGTCATATTCACGTAGGACATGGTCAGTGTCGCGGTGGGATAGGCCACATGAACGAAATTGACCCCCACCGGGAAGGAGCTGGTGGTGGTCTGGAGCAGGGAATTCCTGTCCGGTGTCATGATGGAAAGGGTGATGGCGGTGCCGGCCACAAAATCCGGATCCTCCGCCGTAGTGGGAGCCTGAATGCTGCCCTTGTAGAAGTAGGTCACGGCTTCCGCCCCGAGGCTCACCTTCAATTCCAGACTGGTGCCCTCGTCCACGTAGCTGCCCACATCAAAGCTCTGGTCGCAAACCAGGCCTTCCGTATATTCGTCGCTGTATACCTCAGAGACCTTGCTCACTGTAATGCCGGCTTCCGCCAGGATCGCCGTGGCATCCATCTCGGATTTGCCCCTGACGTCCGGCACGCGGATCTTGGAAACCTGCGCCCCTGTGGAGATCCTGATGGTCACCGCACTGCCCACCGGCGCCTTGACCCCGGCTTCCGGATCCTGGGAAATGACCTTTCCGGCCTCTACGGAATCAGAGCTTTCTTCCGAGAAATTGGCCACAAAGCCCTGCTTCTCCAGATCGGTCCTGGCCTGCTCCCTGGTCTTTCCCACCACATCCGGCAGGGCGATGCCGTTTTCTCCTGCGGAGATGGTCAGGATCACGGTGTCTCCCGAAGCGATCTTCGCGCCTTCCTTAGGTGTGGTCTCGATGACGGTCCCCTCCGCTTCGGAGGAGTCCGCATACTTGGTCTCCACATTGGTGATGCCTTCCTCCGCCAGCTTTGATTTCGCGGAGGTCATATCCAGGCCCAGGACATCCGGCATCTTCAGGGTATCCTCTCCCTCTTCGCCGCTTTCCTCCGTGACCCCGTCCACATCCAGAAAATCCAGGAGCCCGAAGGAGCGGCCCACCAAAAAGATCACAATGATGCCGATGACCACTGCCGCCGCCACCGCAAAGAATGTGGTGAGGCGCTCTACCTTGGGATCGTAGCCGTCTGCGAATTCATCCTCGTACACGTCTCTGGAGGGTTCTACCCGCTTCAGTCTGGGGATATCGGAGGAACGGTTTTTCGCCCGTTTCTTGATACGGACCATTTCCTCCTCGTCGATGTATTTTGTGCCCCCTGCCAGATCCGGCTCCTCGATGTGGACAAAGTCCCCATTGGGATCCCTTAAGGACAGCTTCAGATCCTCAAGCAGCTCATCCATATTCTGGTAGCGTCTGTCGGGAGATTTCTGACAGCATTTGTATACGATCTGCTCCACAGACACGGGGATATCCGGCACAAAATCCGTCAGCGCCGGGATGTCCTCCTGGATCTGCTTGATGGCGATGGTCACGGTGGTATCCCCATTGAAGGGAACCCTGCCCGTCAGCATTTCAAAAAGGGTGATGCCCAGGGAATAGATATCGCTTCTCTCGTCGGAATAGCCGCCTCTGGCCTGCTCCGGGGAGCTGTAGTGGACGGAGCCCATCACATTGCCGGAAATGGTATTGGAGGTGGCGGCCTTGGCAATGCCGAAGTCCGTTACCTTCACAATGCCTCCCTTGGAGATAATGATGTTCTGGGGCTTGATATCCCTGTGGATGATATGCTTTCTGTGGGCCGCCGCGATCCCCTTGGAAACCTGGATCGCAATGGACACAGCTTCTCTCGTGGTGAGCCGGGATTTCTTCTCGATGTAGCGCTTCAGTGTGATCCCTTCCACCAGCTCCATGACAATATAATAGATGCCGTTTTCCTCGCCCACGTCATAGACATTGACGATATTCTGATCCATCAGGTTCCCGGCCGCCTGGGCCTCAATCCTGAATTTGGACACAAAGCTGGCATTTTCCGAGAATTCCTGCTTTAAGACCTTCACTGCCACGTTTCTGGCCAGCTTATGGTCCTTGGCTTTATATACATCCGACATACCGCCTGTCCCGATCTTCTCCAGGATTTCATAGCGGTCGGAAATGATCATTCCAATCTTTATCATTCAGCAGTACCTTTGTTTTCTTCGGGAGCGAAGGGATCGATCAGCAGCACGGAAATATTATCCTTTCCGCCATTTTCATTGGCGCCCCGTACCAGATTCCTGACACGAAGCCCCAGGTCCCCCCCTCTGCAGAGCTTTCTGATCTCCTCATCGGGCAGCATGGTGGTGAGGCCGTCGCTGCACATTAAGATCAGATCTCCCGGAAACACCTGCTCCTCAAAAAAATCTATGTTCACATGGTCCTGGGCACCGATGGCCCGGGTGATGATATTCCTCTCCGGATGGGTACGGGCAGCCTCCCTGGTCAGTTCCCCTGCACGCACCATCTCCTCCACCAGAGAATGATCCCTGGTGACCTGACGGATGCCATCCCTGTTAATGATATACCCTCTGGAATCGCCCACATTGGCGACTGTCACCATATTTCCTTCGATCACGGAGGCCACAATGGTGGTGCCGCAGCCAAGAAGCGCCGCGTCCGCGAAGGCACGCTCCCTGAGATCCCGGTTTGCCCGCTCGATGGCGCTGCCAAGGAGACGTACCACCTGATCATAAGGTCCGTCCTTTACCTCATCCACAATGGTCTCCACTGTGAAACGGGAGGCGAAATCCCCTCCTCTGTGGCCTCCCATGCCGTCCGCCACGAGAAACAGATTGGGCAGCGGTCCTATGGGGCCATCGCTGGCATATACATAATCCTGATTATGAAGTCTGAGCCTGCCGATGTCGGTTAAAAATGAACTCTGGATCAAAAATACACCTTCTATTCGGAAATCATTCTTCTTCTGAGCTGGCCGCAGGCAGAGTCGATATCCCGCCCCAACTCTTTTCTAATAGTAACATTTATCCCGTTTTTTTCAAGCTTTAATTGAAAGCTGCGGGCATCCCCGGATAAAAAGCCGCTTTCCGCCACGGGATTGACTGGGATCAGATTCACATGAGGAGAACCCTGGATGCTCTTTACAAGTCCTGACAGCTCCCGTGCATCCTCTGCCGAATCGTTCACATCCTTGATCAGCGCATACTCCAGGGTGCACCGTCTGCCGGTTTTCAGATAATAGGCTTCCACAGCCTGCAAGGTCTCCCGCAGGGAATAGCGCTTTGCAACAGGCATCAGCTCCTGACGTTTGGCATCCGTGGGGGCATGCAAAGACAATGCCAGGGTAATGGGCAGACCCTCCTCAGAAAGCCTGTAGATCTCCGGCACCAGCCCGCAGGTGGAGACTGTAATATTTCGAAGGGAAAAATCCCGCCCCTTCCCGTCTCCCAGGATCCGGATAAAGCTGACAAGATTCTCGTAGTTTTCAAGAGGCTCTCCCATTCCCATCACCACGATATGGGAAAGGGTTTCGATATTATGTAAACCTAATGCCCCGGAAGCCTCCTCGTCTTCACACTCCCGTCCGCCCCGCTCCATGGAGTAGACCTCCTCCAGAAGCTCGCTGACCGTGAGATTCCGCTCAAAGCCGCTCATGCCGGAGGCGCAGAAGGCGCAGCCCATTTTGCATCCCACCTGGGAGGAGATACAGGCCGTGTCCCCATAGGAATACCGCATCCGGACTGTCTCCACAAGGGCGCCGTCTTCCATTTCCCAAAGGTATTTCCTGGTGCCGTCCTTTGAGACCTGCTTTCGGACAAGCACAGGCACATAGAGGGAAAAGCGTTCCGCAAGCTTTGCCCTGAGGCTCTTCGGAAGGTTCGTCATCTCCTCAAAGGAGGAAGCCCTCTTTTCATGAATCCAGGAAAACAGCTGCGATGCACGGTATTTCGGCTCTCCCAGTAAGCCAAGGGCTTCTGCCAGAGCGTCCATGGAAAGGGATCTGAGATCAGTCATTTGGCCTCCGGAATCCGGCCGTATAAAAGCCATCCCGGCAGGCGCCAGGAAAGACCTGCAGCCGGCTTTCTTCACTGCATAACTCACGAAAGCCCTCCGGCAGATGGTTTACGATGGGTTCCGGACGAAGGCCCAGCTCCTGTTCGATCCATTCCGCCTGTTCCCGGTTTTCCGCCCGGTTCACGGTGCAGGTGCTGTAGATCAGAAGCCCTCCGGGTTTTAGGCACTTCACCGAGGCAGCCAGGATCTTCCTCTGGAGCTGCACCAGCTCCTGAATGCTCTCTTTAGTCAGTCTGTATTTCAGTTCCGGCTTTTTGGACAGCACTCCAAGACCGGAACAGGGAAGATCCGCAAAGACCACATTGTACTGGCCCTGATCCTCCGGGTAGTTTAAGGAAGCGTCCCTGAGGGCAGGCTCCACCCTCTCCTCCATATGCATCCGTCTGATGTTTTCGGAAAGCCGCTGCAGCTTCTTTGCGGAAATATCTCCTGCCAGGATATGGCCTGTTGTCAGCTTTTCCGCAGCGAAAAGGCTTTTCCCCCCGGGAGAGGCGCAGACATCCAGGATCCGTTCATTTCCCATAAGCCCCGCAGCGTACACCGGCAGCATGGAGGAGGCGTCCTGGACGATAAAGGCTCCCTCCCGGTAGCCCTTCAGATTCCGGATCCCATTCACTTTCTCCAGCAAAAAAGCCTCATCGCAAAAGGGATGCGGTTTTACATTGACCCCCTGAGCTTCCCACTCCCGAAGCAGCGCATCCTTCTCCCGAAACCCGGAAGGGATCCGGACTGTAAGGGGGCGGTCCGAAAGGGAGGCTTCCAGGATCTCCTTTGTACGATCCCTGCCCCATTGGGTAATCCACAGGTTCACCAGCCATTCCGGACAGGAATAGCGGATGGAATAAGAAGAGGCATCCTCTCCTGCGGGAGCACTGATCTTATCTTTGTTTTCCGCGATCCTTCTCAGGATGGCATTGACAAAGCCCGAGAGCCTGCCAAAGCCGCACTGCTTTGCCAGGATCACGCTTTCATTCACCGCGGCGCTCTCCGGGATGTCCTTTGGGATGAGCAGCTGATAGCTTCCCAGAAGCAGGATCCAGTGAATGGCCGGCCGCATTTTGTTCACAGGCGTGGAAGAAAACAGACCTAAAACATAGTCCAGATAGAGCTGCCATCTGACCGTGCCGAAGACCAGCCGTCTGGCAAAGGCCTGATCCCGTTCGGAAAAGGAGGGATGCTTCTTTGCTTCCTGTTCCAGAAGGAGAGACAGCTTGCCCTCCCGGTCCCAGGCCATAAGCACCCGCAATGCGGCTCCTCTTGCTGTTGTTGCTTCATGCTTCTTTTCCATGGGATCCGAAAACCGCAGGCTGTCAGTCTCTTCTGCGGTTTCCGCCAAAGAGGAGCACGATCCTTAAAAGCTGCAAAACAGAGGAAGCCGCCCCTGCCACGTAGGTCAGCGCCGCCGCCCCCAGCACCTTTCTCGCTGCCGGAAGCTCATCCGATGCGAGCATTCCGTAATCCCCCAGCATACGGATGGCTCTCCTGGAAGCATTGAATTCCACCGGAAGGGTCACCAGCTGAAACAGTACCGCAAGGGAAAAGGCCCAGATCCCGATCTGGATCAGTTTTTCATTCATGCCGAGGA
This sequence comes from uncultured bacterium, assembly GCA_946543095.1. Taxonomy (GTDB): domain Bacteria; phylum Bacillota; class Clostridia; order Lachnospirales; family Lachnospiraceae; genus CAMNLO01. The sequence goes on along the minus strand of CAMNLO010000042.1, from coordinate 3,235 downwards.
TCATTCCGATGATGATCAGAGGAAGCCCCAGATTGGAGCCCGCATTGGCCAGAGGAACAATGAGGGTGCGGATCGCCAGCGGAAGATATTTTGTCTGATGCTGGCACACATGCCCGCATTCATGCGCCGCCACCGCCACCGCCGCAAGGGAGGAGGATGCATAGGTGGCATCCGAGAGCCTTACGGTCCGGCTTCCGGGATTGAAATGATCCGTCAGATCCCCGGAAATATGCTCGATCCGCACATCCTGGATATGGTTCTTCTGAAGGATCATGGCCGCCGCCTGAGCCCCGGTGATCCCTGATTTTGTCCGCACTCCTGCAAATCTGGAATAGGTGGAAGAAACCTTCCACTGGGCCAGCATACAGAGCAAAGCCCCCAGCAGCACCAGAATATAAGTAGGATCATAGTAATAATATCCGAAATACATTGTAACCTCTCTAATAACCCAGTTTTTCCCCGGTGTTTAGTTTTGTGCCTGCCAGAAAATCCCTGGTACTCATCCGCTTCTTGCCCATCAGCTGCAGCTCCAGAACTCTCAGTGCGCCTGTTCCGCAGGCTACCAGAAAGCTGTCTTTCTCAACCCCGATGATCTCCCCGGGTTCTCCCTGGCTTTTCTCCGGAAGCGCCTCTGCCTTCCAGAGCTTCAGTTGCTTTCCGCGAAATCCCGTATAGGCTCCCGGCCAAGGGTCATAGGCTCTGATCATCTTAAGGATCTCCGAAGCCTCAGCGGAAAACCGGATCTCCCCGAAGCTTTTTTTGATCATGCCCGTTTTAGTGGCAAGGGAATCGTCCTGCGGTATGGGAGTGATCTCTCCTGCTTCGATGCCCTTCAGCGCTTCCTTCAGGGCTTCCTTCCCCAGGCTGCAGAGCTTGTCAAACAGCGTCCCTGCTGTGTCCTCGGGAGAAATGGGAAGCTCCTTCTGCAGAAGGATATCCCCGGTGTCCAATCCCTCGTCCATCTGCATAATAGTAACACCTGTTATGGGATCTCCCTGCAGAATGGCCTCCTGGATCGGGGAAGCTCCCCGGTATTTCGGAAGGAGGGATGCGTGCACATTGATGCAGCCGAAGCGGGGAAGCTCCAGGATCTCCTTCGGCAGGATCTGGCCAAAGGCACTGACCACAATGATATCCGGCCCATAATCCGCAAGCTGACTGATGCTCTCCTCAGTTCTGACCTTCTCCGGCTGAAACACCGTCAGCCCATGCTGAAGGGCATACTCCTTCACCGGAGAGCATACCGGCTTTCCGCTCCTGCCCTTCGGTTTATCCGGCTGGGTCACCACACAGGATACGGTGTGGCCCTCTTCCACTAAGCTTTCCAATGCCCCCAGGGAAAAATCCGGGGTGCCCATAAATATTGCTTTCACCTGATCACTCTCTACTTTTTGCGGATCTTTCCGCGTTTCTTGCCCTGTCTTTCCTGGCGCTGCAGTTCTTCCTCTTCCTCATCCGCCATATCCTCCAGGGGCCCGTTCAGCCTGTCGGTATAGAGGATCCCTTCCAGGTGATCCGTCTCGTGGCAGAGGGCTCTGGCCAGGATGCCGTCAGCCTCCATCTCGAAGGGCTCCATATCTTCGTTCAGAGCTTCCACCTTCACATGCTTTGGCCTGAGGACCGGGCCGCATTTCCCGGGAACGCTCAGGCAGGCCTCCTTCATGTTCTCCTCTTCCTCGGATCTCTCCGTGATGACAGGATTGATGAACACATGAAGATCCGGCTCCTCTTCCTCATCGGCGATATCGATCACCACGATGCGCTTTAAAACCCCCACCTGGGGTGCTGCAATCCCTACGCCTCCTTCATCATACATGGTCTCCTTCATGTCCTCGATGAGTTCTTTGAGGCGGGGAGTGATCTCCTTCACTTCCTTGGATTTCTTTGTCAGGATCTCGTCACCGATCTCCCGGATGATTCTGATTGCCATTTTTCTTTCATTCCTCTCTGAAAATTAGGTTTAGGTACTATTCAGAACCCCTGCATGGGATCCGGGTCAAAGGATAGGCCCTCATCCCGCAGGGGATATTGCCCATAGGCTGCTTCGATCCGCTCCTTCGCCTGCATCAGCTGCTCCTCCGAATCCGCCTTGATATAAAAGGCGAAGCGGTAGATATCCATCAGCCTTGAAAGCCTTCCGGGAGAAGGCCCCATCAGGGGGATCTCCGGCAGCTCTTTCCTGATACTCTCAGCCAGGGCCTCCGACAGAAACTTTGCCCGCATCACATCCCGGGAGGTGATCTGCACGCACAAAAGATGCCTGATGGGAGGATACTGCATCAGCTGCCGGTAAGCGATCTCGTCCTTGTAGAAGCTTTCGTAATCCTGGGCTGAGGCATTTAAGATCACGGGATCCTCCGGCCTGTAGGTCTGGATCACCACCTCTCCGGAAAGATCCGCTCTTCCGGAACGCCCCGCCGCCTGGGTCAGGAGGGAAAAGGTCCGCTCTCCCGCCCTGAAATCCGGAGCCGACAGGGACATGTCCGCTGCCAGAATCCCCACCAGCGTCACCTTCGGGAAATCATGCCCCTTGACGATCATCTGGGTCCCGATGAGGATATCCGCCTCCTCCTCCATAAAGGCAGTGAGGATCCGTTCATAATCCTCTTTTTTCCGGGTGGTATCCCGGTCCATCCGAAGCAGCCTGGCATTGGGAAACAGCTTCCTTACCCCTTCCTCGATCTGCTCCGTGCCGGCCCGAAAACCCATGATGTATTTTGAGCCGCACTGTGGGCAGAGCGCAGGCGTTTTTTCGGTATGCCCGCAGTAATGACACTGCAGCACTCCTCCATTGTGGAGGGAGAGGGAAACATCACAGTGGGGACATTTGGCCACATAGCCGCATTCTCTGCAGGACAGGAAGCCGGCATAGCCTCTCCGGTTCAAAAACAGCATGCTCTGCTCTTTTCTGGAGAGCCTGTCTTTTAACAGCTCCTGCAGCTTTCCGGAAAAGGCAGTACGGTTTCCGGCTCTTAACTCCTTTCGCATATCCGCAATATGCACCATGGGAAGCTTCGCCCCTCCTACCCTTGCGGTCAGTCTGAAATACCGGTATTCTCCTGCCATGGCCCGGTAATAGGAATCCACGGAAGGAGTCGCGGAGCCCAGAAGCACAGAGGCCCCGTGCAGCGCGGCAAGGCGGATGGCCGCCTCCCTGGCATGGTATTTGGGCACATTCTCGCTTTTATAGCTGCCCTCGTGCTCCTCATCCATAACGATCAGGCCCACACTGGGA
>CAMNLO010000041.1 GCA_946543095.1 uncultured bacterium | reverse complement strand
AAGTTTTCCCTTCAATACGACAGGAGTAACGCTTCGTTTTCAGATAGCCCGGATATCCACTATCTTCACATTCAGTAAGCCCTGGGTTAAGGAGCATGGGCAGAACGGGGATACGGGAACAGGATCCGGGACAGGGGCTTGATTTTTCTTAAGGCAAGTGGTATCATGCAATAGTTAGCGTATGCTAACCAAAGCAGATATACATGTTGATCATTTACAGCTCCGCCAAAAGCGGAGTATATCATCACCCAATGGTTAGCATCAACTAACTAAAGTAATGAACAGCATGCTTTCGGTTTACTCCAAATCGGTGCCGGGCCCGATCTGGATGGTATTTGGGCCTCGCACAAAGTGCTCGGCAAGGAGGAAGAGATGGATCTAAAATTCGGAGATATTCAGGAAACAGCGCTGATCCCGCTGGCCATCAAGGCCAGCGAAACGGCAAGACCCAATGCCAGGATCATAGACCGCAAGGCAAAGGAGATCATCGACACCCTTGGAGTGGATGTCAGCAAGTTTGATCCCTTCCTGTCTCATGAGGGTGTGGTGGCCAGAACGATCATGTTCCGCGATGAACTGAAAAGGCTTGTGGGCAAATATCCGGAAGGCCTGTACATTAATCTGGGCTGCGGATTTGATGATAAGTTTTCTCAGGTCGATAACGGAAAGCTCACATGGTTCGACGTGGACCTCCCCGATCAGATCGCAGTCAGGCGCAAGGTCTATGAGGACAGGGAACGGTGCACCATGCTTGCGGGAAGCGCCCTTGACGGAGCATGGACAAAGGAGCTTCCGAAAAACGATATGACCATCGTGATCATGGAGGGCGTGCTGGAATACTTTTCAAAGGATCAGGTGAAGACCTGCCTGAAGATGCTCTGCGACAGTTTTGCCCACGGATATCTGCTGGCGGAGCTGCATTCCCCGATTCTTGAAAAGCACGGGAAGTTCCATGATGCGGTGAAGAACACCAACGCAAACTTCGGATGGGGGACAAGATCGGGAAAGGAGTATCTCGCACTGGAGCCGCGTCTTAACTATGTATCCGAAAAAAGCTATAATGATGAGATGAAGAAATATTCGATCCGGGGAAAGCTGTTTGCCATTATTGGGAAAAACCTTAACAACAGACTTGCCGTGTTCCGGTGGTAGAAGAGGCGGGCCAATATCCCGTTTATCGTGGATTTTATTGCGGAGTGCGTATATATTGATGACGGGGGCAAAGACTTTTTGCCCCCGTCATTATATAGCAGTCCGGCCGGAGGATCGGCGGCCGGGCGCGGCCGGCATGAAGGGTATCGCATGAAACGGACCGGGGGATCGAAGTGTCCCTTTTATTCCTGGAAGAGGAAAAGGCAATGAAATTCTGTTTCGCCGCACCCTGGGAGGAGCTGGCGTTAGGGAAACGCTTTAATCAGCGTTTCCCTAACATTAAGCATAATAAAACAGCGGTGATCCTTCGTTTTATCTTAAGCCTCCATTCCGGAGTGGACGGCGGGTTCTGTTTTATTTCCGGAACATAAAAATGTCCTTGACAATACAAATTGCGCATAATATAATATGACAAAATTGAACGCGGAGAACGGAGCATAAGAGTATTCAATAGAAGAGCAAAGGAGGAACGAAAATGATCTACGATTATGAAGTGACCAAGGGAAACGGCGAGAAGCTGAGTCTGTCCGAATACAAGGGTAAGGTGATCCTGATCGTGAACACTGCCACGGGATGCGGCTTCACACCCCAGTATGCCCCCATCGAGCAGCTGTATAAGGATTATCACGATAAGGGTCTTGAAATCCTGGATATTCCCTGTAATCAGTTCGGCGCTCAGGCACCGGGCAGCGACGAGGAGATCCACGAATTCTGCACGCTCCACTATAACACCACCTTCCCCCAGATGAAGAAGTCGGATGTGAACGGGGAGAATGAGCTTCCGCTCTACACTTACCTGAAGCAGCAGAAGGGCTTTGAAGGCTTTGAAGAGCATGAATACAAGCCCCTGCTGGAGAAGATGTTTGCGGAGCACGATCCCGAATGGGACAAAAAGCCGGACATTAAATGGAACTTCACCAAGTTTGTGGTGGACCGCGAGGGGAATGTGGCTGCAAGATTTGAGCCGACGGCGGATATGAAGAAGATCGAGGAATGCATCAGGGCATTGCTGTAAAGAAAGTGTGGGATCATGGAAAAACTGTTGGAGATCATCAAGGGCAGAAAGATATTCAGAAGATCGATATGGGCATCGCTTTATGCCACTTTGTGATGGGACTTAAAGAGCTGGGAAAGCAGACTGTCATCGGGGTCAGTGATCCGGGGATCAGCATACCGGAGGATGCCGAGTATATCGCCAGCGTGAAGCTCAGGTAAGAAAGAACGGGAAAAGAAAGAGCAGGAGCACAGGAATGATCAACGGCCTGGGGGGAAACCCTCAGGCCGTCATTTTGCATGGTCCTCGGAAGGAATGAACGCGGTTTTGCCCCGCGCGGGCAGGCGGCGTAAGCATGGCGCGGACAGGCTCTTTCCTGCCTGATCGGGGAGAAAGTGGTCCTATAGGGAAAGCATCAGCTCCCTGAAATGCACCAGCGCCGCCGTGACCGCCATATTCCGTACATATTCCCTGGTGCCGTTGAAGAAGCGCTTTTTGCAGAGGCTCTTATCGCCGATGACGACGCCGATATAGACTGTCCCCACGGGATCCTTATCCGTTCCCCCATCGGGGCCGGCGAAGCCCGTTACGGAAATGGCGCAGTCGGTGTGGAGCCTCTTTGCAGCGCCTTTGGCCATCTCCAGAGCGCATTCCTCGCTGACTGCCCCGTATTTCCTTAAGGTTTTCCCCGAGACTCCCACAAGCTGCCGTTTTGCTTTCTCCGAGTAGGTCACTGCGCTGCTCACAAAGACCTTCGAGGCCCCGGGCACGTTCACAAGTCTGCCGGCCAAAAGCCCTCCCGTGCAGGATTCCGCCAGAGACAGGGTCATTCCTTTCTTTTTCAGAAGCTTCAGTACCGCCTGTTCCAGGGAGACCTCCTCCCTGGTGGTGTAGACATTGGTGCCGAAGCGCCTCTTCATTTCCTTCACCACGGGCTTCACCAGTGCCTTCGCCTTCTTTTCCGTGTCGGCGCTGGCGGTGACCCGGATCCCTACCTCGCCGGGCTTTGCGTAGGTGGCGATGGTGGGATTTGTCTGGGCATCGATCAGGTCCTTCAGCTCATCCTCCACCTGGGATTCCCCGATGCCTATGACTTTCACCATGGCGGAGTGGAACACGGTCCCGGAAAGCTTTTCCAGATAGGGCTTCACTTTGTCCCGAAACAGCGGGATCAGCTCGTGAGGAGGTCCCGGCAGCAGGATGAAATGGGTTCCCTCGTGCTCTAAGATAATCCCGGGAGCTGTGCCGTTGTCATTCTTTAAGACCAGGGCGCCCTCAGGGACCAGCGCCTGCTTCCAGTTGTTTTCCGTTGGGGTCCGGCCCCAGCCCGTAAACAGCTTTTCGATCCACTTTCTGGATTCCGGATCCTCCACCAGCTTTCTGCCGCAGGCTTTTGCCACGGTCTCCTTGGTAAGGTCGTCCTCCGTGGGCCCAAGGCCTCCGGAAAAGATCAGGATGTCAGAGCGCTTTCTGGCTTCCTGGATCAGCTTTGTCAGACGCTTCTCGTTGTCTCCCACCGTGATCTGGTAGAAGCTGGTAAGCCCCATGGCAGCGCACTCCCTTGCCAGGAAGGAGGCGTTGGTGTTTACGATGCTTCCCATCAGGATCTCTGTTCCCACTGTTATGATCTCAGCTTTCATTTTTGGCTCCATGTCGCGAGTGAATATCCGGCGCAGCCGTATTCCGAGCGGCTAATGCCATAAGTTGGTGGAGCTCGCGACACCAACTGTGTGTTTGAAAGAAAAGCACATCAGAACACATTTAATCCGCGTATAAAACCTCCTTGAAGGCTTTCTGCTCATCCACCCCGCAGACCGTTCTGTCGTAATCCTCCGAGACGGTGTAGGAAAGCCTTGCGATACGGCCATCCTGAAGGAGGCAGTCCACAAAGACGCCATCCTGTTCGTCGCCGTAGGCTGTGCGGTACAGGGCGTACACTGTCCCCGCAGGAAGGACTTCCTCTTTCGCTACGACGCTGCCGTCTTCGTCCACGATCTGTGCCGTAAGCTCTGAAGAGGAGGTGAGCTGCAGATATTCCCTGGCGTCCTCTGAGATCACGGCATAGTCTTCCACAGGAGCGATCTCCCCCCTGTCATTGACTCCATATACCCCTTCGCCAAAGAAGGTGGCAAGACGGTCGAAGCGCTCGGAAAGCAGCATCCGGCCGGGATCTGTCAGCTCGTAGCACCCATAGAGCTCCGTATCCGGATCAAACAGCCTCTTTTGACTAAGGCCGTATTCCGTCAGCTCATTCACATAGCCCTCCGACACGCTGCAGATTAGCACCACATCATCCTCGTAATCCGCAAGGCAGGAGATCAGCAGATATTGCTCTCCCGAAGCAAAGGAAACCACCCGGGCCCTGATCTGATCCACGTTGGAGAAGGTGGCAAGCATGTTTTCCATCCCTTCGTGAACATAGGCGGTGATCCCCTGGGTTAAGTATTCCTCCTGGTCTTCATCCCAATCGTCGTAGTCGATATCCACCATGATATGGTCTGTTTTCCCGTCCCCGTCGGCATCCAGGTACACATCCCTTCCGTTGGGAACTCCATAGATCACGGCTTCCTGAGACTCCGGCAAATAGTCCTTCGCAAAGAGCTCCGGTGCCTCCGCATAGTCTATGTGGATGATCTGTTCTCCCGCGGCATAGGCGGCGATGTCATAGGGATTAAAGAAATAGTCGATGCCCACAGGCTCCAGAGCCCAGTTTTCCGGATCCTCCAGGACCTCCTTCACGATCTCATCCCTTAAGGCATCGGGATCCTCCAGATAATCCACCACATCCGGATATTCCACACTGACCTTATCGAAGAGCAGCTGCCCGAAGGCCTTTCCGTCAGTGATCACATCCGAAAGCTGAAGTCTCTTCCCGGTGGCGGCATCATAGCTGCGGCCGGAATTGCCGTACATGCCATGGGCTCCCCCGTAGTACATATAGAAGGAGCTGCTCCAGGAAAATACCTTCTCATCCACCCGGGTCACATCCGCGGTGACGGAATCCTCATAGTGGATGGAGTACTCCGTTTCCGGATCATCCTCCCGCATGGCGCGGTACTGCTCCGCGGAATCCTCCGTAAGGCTTAAGACGGATTCCTTATACTGTTCCAGATCCTCTTTCCAGTCCTTTTGCAGGGTATCATAGAGGGCGGGCCAGGCTTCCCTGCTCTCGTCGGAAAGCACTACGCCCTCCAGATGACCGGAGTAGAGGAGTATGTCATATTTCTCATCGTACTCCTCCTGGTCCTTCTTCATGATCAGAACCTCGGGAGGACCGGTGACAGCCTCGTTTTCCCTGACCGCAGGCTCTTTATCGGGTGTCTCTTCCGGTTCCGCTGCGGCATCTTTTTCTTCGGTCTTTTCCGGTTCGGCTTCCTTTGCTTCCTCAGCTGTTTTTTCCACGGCGGGAGAGGACGCCTCCTCTTTGGTCCCCTGTGCGGCGCAGCCGGTGAGCAGAAGGACGCACAGGCCGAGGCTAAGCGTTTTGATCCATAAGGAATGGTGATGAGTGTTCATCTTTTTTCTCCTTCTTTCCTTTATTCGTAAGGCAGACGGTTCGATTCGGAATAATACACATGGAACCAGTCCACCTCTCCGATCTTTTCATAGTCCGCGGCATATTCCTCCGGCAGAAGATCCGTCAGGGCTTCCCACTGGTAGATCAAAAGGAGATTGCTTTCTCCCAGATCCTTGATGTAGTCGTCGTAGTAGTCATAGACCACCAGTTTTCCTTTTTCCGGATCATAGGCCGTGTATTTATGCTCCCCGTCCAGCAGCCTGTAGATCCCCTGGGTGTCCGGCTCATGCATAAGGATCACGGAGTCCACCTCCGGAATGGTTTCATTGACATATCGGACGATGTCCTTGATATACCCGGCGTCAGCATCGAATTTTTTCACCACATAATGATCACAGCCGATGGCCAGAACGATCAGAAACAGAGTCACCCCCAGATTCAGAAGAAGGTCCATGGTGTGATTGGAGGCAAGAGACCATCTCTCGAGCTCCATGGCGAGAAGCAGCATCATCGGGACCACCGCAATGAGATAGTAGCGGTTTTCGATAATGGGATTGCTGAGACTGTAGCGGGTCTCGCAGAAAATGAATTCAAATACATTCCATAAAAGCAGAAAGGCTATGAACTTTCCCACGGGAATGCCGTTTTCCCTTTGGAACAGTGTTCTGATATGCAGAATGAACACTACCCCGAGAAAGATCACTACCAGGGCTTTGCACAGATAGACAATGCCGGCTGCGCTTAACACCGGAGTGTTTGCGGAGGGAATGGCGTCCAGGACCATAAAGAAGGAGATCAGTACCGCGTCCAGATTAGAGGCCATGTTCTGGAAATTGGTCAGGAGCATACTGTCCCCCATGCCTCCGTAGCCCAGGAGCTTTGTGGTCAGATAGCCCAGGGCGGCAGAGCAGAGGACAAGCCCCATTACCGCAAGATGCAGTTTGTCGAAGCGCCTGAAGCCCTCATCCAGAATGAGCTCCAGCACAAAGACGGCACAGATGGGGGCAAGACCGGATAAGGGCACATAGATGCCGCAGGAGACGCCGCTGATATAGTTGAACAGACACAGCACCGTAAGCAGCACCAGGTTCCGGGGCTGTTTTAAGTCTTCCTTTTTTGTCACCAGAAGATCCAGGAGCATGATGGGGATCAATACCCGCATATCGTAAAACGCCGCCTGGAAGAACATCATGCTGTAATAATCGATCATGCCGATGCAATAGGGTGTAAACACCAGAATCAGCGCGATCAGGGCATGAAACAGCGGTTTTCCAAGCTTCCGGAAAAGATCCAGGATCACGTACACATACATGGCCGCAAAGAGGATATTGGCGATGCCGTAGGAGAGAAAGATGTTGCGGGTCAGACCGTAGAGAGGACCTGCGATGCAGGCAGCCATATCGAATTCCAGCTGTGTGGTGTCGTGCCAGCCCGGCACCCTCAGGGATTTTGTTTTCCAGATCTCGATGCCGTGGATCATGGCGTTTGCTCCGTCAAAATTCAGGATCTTATCGGAGGCAAACAGATTCATGTAGATAAGAAAGCCGATCTGAATCATAAAAACAAAGAAAAGTACCATCATGAGGATACGGTACTTTCCCTCTTTGCCGAAGCCCTGCAGGATATTTTTTGTTTTTTCCAATGCTTATTTCACCTCGTCTATGATGAAGGGAGGCCGCTTCCTTGCGGCATCCAGCGTCCTCCAGATGTATTCCCCCAGAATCCCCAGCATGGACATGATAAGACCGGAGGCCAGGAGCATAACGCACATGATGGAGGACCAGCCCAAAATGGGGACACCCTTGGTAAACTTTTCCACCAGCACCAGGATCAGGAGGATGAAGGCCAGGATATCAAAGCCCACTCCCAGAAGGGTCATGACTCTGAGGGGGAAATAGGAAAAGCTCATGATGGAGTCCATGATCAGCTTGATCCGTTTGCTCATGGTCCATCGGGATTCCCCCTTTTCCCGTTCCTGCCTTACAAATTCCACCCGGTCTGTCTGAAAGCCGGCCCAGAGCACCTGCAGGGTCAGGGAGGAATTTTTTTCATCCAGCCTCTCCAGCACCTCAATGACCTTCCTGTCGATCAGGTAGCAGTCGCAGCCCCCCACCGGCATGTTTTTGTTCACCAGGCTCCGGATCAGTCCGTAATAGAGATTTGCGAAAAACACGTACACCGGGTTTTCCTTACGCTCACTGCGGACCGCCAGGACCACCTTGTTGCCCCGCTTCCAGCTCTCATACATTTCCAGGATAATGGAGGAATCCTCCTGAAGATCTGCCTGCTTTGTGACGGCGCAGTCTCCTGTGCAGACGGAAAGCCCCGCCAGAAGCGCCGCGTGCTCTCCGAAATTCCGGGACAGTTTCACGCAGACGGTCCGGGGATCCTGCTGTTTGATCCGGTTTATGATCTCCCAGGAATCATCCTCCGAGCCGTCGTCCACGAACACCAGCTCATAATCCTCCAGTTTTGGCAGGATCTTTTCCGCCATGTCACGGTACAGATCCTCCAGAGTGTCTGCGTTAAAGTATACGGGAACGATAATGGATATCCTGCTCATGCCTTTTCCGGGGCCTCCTTCAGCCGGGCCAGATAGTCCTCATAGCTGCGGATATATTCGGAGGCGTCGTAATGCTCGTTGGAGAGCACTAAGAGGACGGAGTCCTCGGAAAAATCGTACATTTCCTTCCATACATTGTTTTTGATGTAGAGCCCCATCCGGGGCTTGTCCAGGGAAATGATCCTTTTTTCCTCGCCGTTGTCCACCAGAACCTTGCTGGTCCCCGCCACATTCACCAGAACGAACTCGGAACGCAGGTTGGAATGGCAGCCTCTGCGGATGGTGGTGTCGGAGCCGTAGATATAGAAGATACGCTTCACATCAAAAGGAACGGCAATTCCGCCCTCGATCACCACGAGATTGCCCCGCTCGTCTCCCATTTCCGGGAAATCCAGTATTCTGATCTGTTCATCCAGCTTATGCATAGTTCAGATTTCTTTACCTTTCAGGCAAATGCATTCAGGGCTCCTGTCACATAGTCCTGTTCTTCCGCCGTCATTCCGTTGTACATGGGAATGGAGAGCACTTCATCGGCGTATCGCTCGGTAATGGGAAGCGCCCCTTTTCCAAGGCCCAGGGAACGGTAGGCTTCCGATAAATGGGGGGGGATGGGATAGTGGATCAGGGTCCCGATATTCTTCCGGTCCAGATATTCCATCAGCGCATCCCGCTTTTCACAGCGGATCACGAACTGATGCCAGACAGACTCCGCTTCCCGATCGGTCCCGGGCAGCAGGATCAGGGGATTTTTCACCTCCTCCAGATAACGGGCAGCCAAAGCCCTTCGTTCCGCCGTTAGCTCCTCCAGATGAGAGAGCTTTACGCGGAGCAGGGCTGCCTGCAGCTCATCCAGCCTTGAGTTAGTCCCCACCACCTGATTGTGATAACGTTTTTCGGAGCCGTAATTCCGGAAGATCCGGACCTTTTTTGCCAGCTCTTCGTTGTCTGTCACAATGGCGCCGGCATCTCCGAAGGCTCCCAGATTCTTGGAGGGGTAAAAGGAAAAGCAGCCGATGTCCCCGAAGGTCCCGGTCATCTTATCTCGGAAGGCTGCGCCATGGGATTGCGCGCAATCCTCCACGAGATATAAGCTGTTTTCACGGCAGAACGCGCTGATCTCGTTCATTTTGGCCGGCTGGCCGTACAGATGGACCACCAGCACTGCCTTTGTCTTCGGAGTCAGCTTTTCTTTCAGCTTTTTTGCATCCAGCTGATAAAGGGGATCCGGCTCCACAAAAACGGGAGCGGCGCCGTTGATGGTGATCCCCATCACGCTGGCGATATAGGTGTTTCCCTGGACGATGACTTCGTCTCCCTCTCCGATGCCCAGCACGCGGAACGCGATCCACAAAGCATCCAGGCCGGAAGCCAGGCCGACACAGTATTTGCTGCCCAGGAAGGAGGCAAATTCCCGCTCAAAGGCTTCCACTTCCTTTCCCAGCACATACCAGCCGGAGCGCAGCACCCGTAAGGCGGCCTCCTCATATTCCTTCTGAAACATAAAAAAACCGCGGTCCATGCGGTTC
>CAMNLO010000040.1 GCA_946543095.1 uncultured bacterium | reverse complement strand
CGATGGCCACGCATTCCCCGTGGAGAAGCTGAAAATCAGAGGCTTTTTCAATGGCATGCCCGATGGAATGACCGAAATTCAAAAGGGCTCTCTCCCCCTTTTCCTTAGGATCCTTTTCCACCACCTCTTTTTTGATCTCACAGCTTCTTTCGATCATTTGGATCAGTGTCGGAAGATCTCTGTTTAAGATCAGCTCCTTCTTCTCCAGAAGCCAGTCATAATAAGAACGGTCTTTGATCAGGCCGTGCTTCATCACCTCCGCAAAGCCCGAAAGGAACTGTCTGTCGGAAAGCGTGTTCAGGGTGGCCATATTCATATAGACTAACTTCGGCATGTAAAAGGCGCCGATCATGTTCTTATAACCCTGAAAATCCACTGCTGTCTTTCCGCCGATGGAGGAATCGCACTGGGCTAAGAGTGTGGTGGGAAGCTGGATAAAATCGATGCCCCGAAGATAGCTGGCTGCGGCATAGCCCGTCATATCCCCGACTACACCGCCCCCAAAGGCCATCAGCAGATCGCTTCTGTCAAAATGATGTTCGATCAGATATGCATACAAACCGGAGAGGGCATCCAGGTTTTTGTGCTCCTCTCCGGGAATAAACGAAAAATGATACAGTTCACCTGCAGTATCGGAAAGAAGCTCCTTCAGCTTATCCAGATACAAACCGGCCACGGTCTCATCCGTTACGATACAGATCTTCCGGCCGGAGATAGGAATGCTTTCCTGCTGCAGTGCCTCCCGTAAGCCATCAAAACTGCTCTCGAAATGGATAACATAAGCCGGGCGGCCTTCAAATGCGACAGGAAGGCGTTCCATGTAGTATTAACCTCTTAAAGTCTTCAAGTCCAGAGATCCGGTCACTGCCTGGGGAAAATCACCGGAAACCCCCACAGACTGGGGTGCAATGACATAGATATAATTGGAGATATTCTGGAGCGTTCCTCTGACTGCATAAGTGGAGCCGCAGGCGAAGTCGATAATGCGCTGCGCCATATCGCGATCGATGCCCTCCAGATTTAAGAGCACGGTCTGTCCGCTTAACAGAGTGTCGGTGAGATCCTTGGCATCATCCATGGACTGAGGCTTGATCAGGCAGATTTCCATAGCTTCCCCCTTATTGTTTCTTTTTGCAAGGGGTGAAAACTTTTTGATCCGCTTCTCTTCCACCTCGGGCTCGCGGCGTTTTTTGGGCTGAAGCGCTGTGCCGCCAGGACCTTCTTCGTATACGTCATCAAATTCTTCGTCGCCGTCAAGGTCGTAGTCGTCATTGCCTCCAAAAGGAAGTCTCATCCCAAACAGTTCCATAATAGTACATCCTCCCTGTGTTTTTTCCGGCGTTAATGATAATCCCGCTCGCCGAAAATACTGCTTCCGACGCGCACATAATCCGCGCCCTCTTCTACGGCGGTTTCGAAATCCCCGGACATGCCCATAGAAAGCTCTGTAAAGCCCGTCAGACCGAATCCTTCTATATTATGCACAGTTTTTTCTTTTATGTCAACTAGAATATTATGTAAATCGCAAAAAAATGTGCGGTTTTTTTCACTGATATCAACATATGGTGGTACGCACATCAGACCCCGAAGCTCCAGACCCGGAAGGCGGGCGATCGCAAGGGCTGTTTCCGGCGCGTTTTCCGGTGTGATCCCGAATTTGGACTCCTCTCCCGCGATGTTTATCTCCATCAGGATCCTGGTGATGATTCCCTGCTTTACGGACTCCTTACTGATCATTTCCGCAAGCTTCACAGAGTCCACGCTGTGGATAATATGGGCCTTTCCCACCACCTGCTTCACCTTATTGGTCTGGAGATGACCGATGAGATGCCAGCGGATATCCTTTGGCATTACCTCCATTTTGGACAGCATCTCCTGCACCTTGTTTTCGCCGAAATCCCTGACGCCGGCGTCATAGGCTTCCATCAAAAGCTCTACAGGCTTTGTTTTGGACACTGCCACCAGGGTCACGGAATCGGCGCTTCTGCCGGAGCGCTCACAGGCCCTGCGGATCCGTTCCCGCACCGCTTCCAGATTCTCTTTCACATTCACCGCATCACTCATAGATGAAATCATCCTCCTGCACCTTGTCCGCCTCCAGCACGATAAAGTCGTACTCATTCAGACCGTAGGCGGAATTGGGTTTCACGATGGCGTACTCTTCATTCTCCGAGAGCACCTCCACCCGCTTGAAATCCGCGTAGCCCTTGTTGATATTGTACACGCCTGTTAAGGAGCCTCTCTTGCTGACGGTATAGAGATCCGGGGAATCCAGCTTCAAAAGCATATCTCCCAGATTCAGCTGGGTGTCGTCGATATAGTACTCCTTGTTTTCTTCATCATACTGATGGATCGTTACATGGACGCTCTCCTGGGACAGGGTCCCGTCCTCCATATAGGTGCGCCTTAAGACCTGGGAGCCCTCAGCGAAATCGTCAAACACATACTCCTCCGGGATCAGATAGAATTCCTTCTCAACAATGCTGGATTTGGGAACCTTTAAGCCCATGGTCTCATCCAGGATCAGCTCCACATCCAGAAAACGGTCCCTGCAGAAGATAATCATGGAATTCGTAAAGGAAACCTGGGCAAAGATGTGCTCCATGTCCTGACGGAACACGGAAACCTTCCCCACAATCTCATCCTGGTTCTTCAGGAAACGGACCCGGACATAACCGGCCTCTTCCAATTGGGCAGCCTTTTCTTCGTCCACCTGCATGATGACGGACCAGTCTTCGCTGACGCATTCCTTGTAGATCGCGTCTCCATTGGAGATCATATCCCCGTTAAAGAACTGATGACGCTCGTAGCTTTCCCGGTCGAAGTTCTCCGCCGTGACCTGGGCGGGCATCATCTCCTCGTAGCCATCGGTGGAATAGACCACGATCCCCGGCTCGGAAGCATAACAAAATCCCACCAGCCCAGCGCCGGTGGAATTCAGGCTGCCGATCCCTTCCATAAGGGAAGCGTTGGAAAGCTTCTGTACATCACTTTCCATATCCGCCTTAAAGTCATACACCGGGTCAAAGACCGCCGGAGAAAAGGCGGAGGCGAAGTTCATGATGTCTTCCCTGATGGCAGAGAGATCTTCATTCTTCAGTTTATTTTCACCGTAGTCGCCCTGGGCCACATAGTCCTGGAGACGTCCGGATTCATCTACCGCGTACACCAGGTTCCCGGTGGCCACCTTCTCTCCCTCTCTGGCATAGTAGTTTAAATAACCGGAAAGGGAGGAATAAAAAACCTTCTCCTCCCTTAATGCGATCGCAGTGAATATGTTGTTGGTGGACAGGGAACCCTCTCTGACCTGATAGCCGGCGATCTGGGTAGTATGGAAATACTGCCATGTAATAAAACCCAGATAGATCAGTATGGCGCCGAACAGCAGGATCCCAATGAAAAAAGTTCCCTGGCCGCCTCTTGAACGGTTGTCCATGGAAGGGATCGTCCTATAATGCAGCGATCACCTGTTCGGAAAACTCTGCCGGCAGCTCATCAGCGTTGATGGAAACACTGATGAAGAAGTCTACATCGAATTTTTCGCTGATCTCCTGAAGACGCTTCAGAGTGGGGGTGATATCCTGCCCCTCCAGCACTGCGATCTTCAGAAAACTATCGAGATACATTTGTTCCAAATCGTGATCCTGGGAAATGATGCCGGTCAGAAAACCAATGAATTCGTCGCTATTGGAAATGTTGTAATCGGGAACGCTGATTAACCGGATGCGGTTGTTGAGCTCAAACATATGCTTGGTGCTTTTGTCCAGGTAAACGATATTGCCAGAGGCGCTCTTGATCTCTGTGTTTACCTTATCCAGAAGAATCTTGGTCTTTCCCTTTCCCTTCTCCCCCACGATGAAACTTACCATGTAATCTTACCTCCATAAAAAACTGATTGTTTAGGGTCCTTATGCCGATCAATCTCTGCACATAAGACTTTTGAATCCTTATCCCATAGTATACCTTAAAACCCCTTAAAACTCAATACACGGCTTCCAACAAATTGCTCATGTCCCGATACAGGGAATCGGAGGAATCCGCCGATAAAACCACGGAAATATAAGGATTTCCAAGGGTGTCTTTGGAATACAGGATCAGACAGTGTCCGGCGGCAGCCGTGGTCCCGGTCTTTCCCCCGATGACCGTGATCCCGGGGGGGGTGGCGTAGGTCCCCGAGAGATACCCGTTGGTATTGCCGCAGGAAAACTCCTTCTCCGTCCCCTCCGCCGTGTGGTACACGGTGGAATAGGAGGACATGGAGATGATCTCGTTAAACAGGTCGTACTTTATGGCCTCGTTGAAGATCAGATACAGATCATAGGCGCAGGTCAGGTGGGACTCGCCGGTGAGGCCGTTTGGGTTTACGAAATATGTATGGGTGGCCCCCAAAGCCCTCGCCTCCTCATTCATCCGCTGACAGAAGGCTTCCACGGAGCCGGAAACCCCCTCCGCGATCATCACGGCCACGTCATTGGCGGAATACATCAGAAGGATATGCAGCGCCTGATCCAAAGACATGGTGTCCCCTTCGTTGATCTTGGCTAACTGGGCACCCTTCTCGTTGATCTTCACATTGGAGGAGGCGGTAAGGAGCTCTGTGGTGTCCGCGTCCTTTAAGGCCACAAGCGCCGTCATGACCTTGGTGAGGGAGGCCGGATGCATGGGAGTAAAGGCATTTTTCACATAGAGAGTCTCTTTTGAGGACAGGTCAAAGAGCCCCGCCGCCTCCACTTCGGGATCATCCGGGATCTTCTCATTCTCCACGTTCGCCTCGTTGACACACAGATTCTCTGCGAAGGGCGTCACAAAGGACACCTCGTGGAGCTCAGAATTGATATTGAAATTCATGCCGGGCATATCGGGCGAGAAGGCTGCGGGGATCTCTCCTCCTGCGCAGCCGGTCAGACTCAGAACAAGAATTACGGCTATTGATATTGATAACAGACGTTTTTTAATGATACATCTCACGCCACTCGAAATCTCCTCGGTCCAGGGATTTGATCAAAAGCTCCGCCGTGGCCAGATTGGTGGCCAGAGGGATGTTATGATTGTCGCACTGCTGAAAAATATTGATGGTGGAGGGCTCATCCGGCCCCACGGTCAGCGGATCCCTTAGGAAGATCATCAGATCCACCCCGTTGTCCTCGATCTGGGCTCCCAGCTGCTGCATTCCCCCCAAATGTCCCGTCAGATATTTGTGGACGGTCAGATTCGTGGCCTCTTCAATGAGCCTGCCGGTGGTCCCGGTGGCATACAGCTCGTTTTTACTCAGGATCCCGCGATAGGCGATGCAGAAATTCTGCATCAGTGTTTTCTTTGCATTGTGAGCAGTTAAGGCGATCTTCACCTAAGCTTGCCTCCCTTCGTACCCCCGTAAGTCGGGAAGACTGTTATTGGTTCTGGTTCTTTTCTTTTCTCTGCAGGCTTACATTCATTACAAAGCCCATTCCGATGAACAGACTTAAGAGGGAACTGAGCCCGTAGCTGACAAAGGGCAGCGGCAGCCCCGTATTCGGGATCAGAAACGTCGCCACGCCGATATTGATAAAGCTCTGGAAGGCCACTTCTATCCCGATGCCGGCACAGATCACGGTCCCGGAGATGTCACGGCTGCGCATTCCCACAAGAAAGCACTCCGTGGCGATCAAAAACAGCAGGATGATGACTGTGCAGGTCCCGGCAAAGCCGAATTCCTCTCCGATAATGGCGAAGATAAAATCCGTCTGGGGCTCCGAGATGAAATTCCCGTTCTTCACAGAGGTGATCTCATTGTTGCGGTAGCCCTTGCCGGTGAGCTGTCCGGAGCCGATGGCCATGACCGAATTATTCTGCTGGTAGGCCTCTCCCGTCTCATATTCCTCCGGATGGAGGTAGGCCAGGATCCTGTTGCGCTGATAATCCCTGATCAGGGTCTGATCCGGCTGCAGCACAATGGAGAGCATGATCAGAAACGCCGGCACCACCACTGCCAGAGTGGTCAGGATGATCCGCATGCTTAAGCCACCCACAAACAGCATGGTGGCAAAGATCACCATGACGATGACGCTGGTGGAGAAATCCGGCTGGATATAGATCAGCCAGAAGGGCGGGATCAAAAGCGCAAACATCAGCAGGATATTCTTCAGGGAATTGAGTTTCTCCCTGTGTATCATGATAAACTGTGCATAGAATAAAATCAATAAAATTTTTGAGGTTTCGGAGGGCTGAAAGCGGATCCCCGCGATCTCAAACCACCGCTGGGCATTATTGGAGGAATCCCCGAACAGACGCACCAGAGTCAGCAGCACCAGGTTCAGGATATAGTACACCCAGTAGAATTTTAACAGGAAGGTGTAGTCTGTGACCGATAAAAAGAGCATCATAAACAGACCGAACAAAGCGCCCCAGAGCTGCCTGTTCTGGTAGGAGCTGTCCGCGGAGCCGATGGCGATGATGCCCACCGCCGTAATGGCGATCAGCAGGATCAGCAGCTTAAAATCGTAATCCCTGATTCGATACTGTTTAAACATCAGTAAACAAAGCTCCGGTCCAAAGGCCCGATGATGATCTTTCCCTCCGCCACTCTCGCGCATTTGGGCTCCATCTTCGGCTTCACAAACCACCTGGGCTTTTCATCCTTATCGGGAGAATAGTCGATGCCGCCGATGCGCAGATGGCCGGGGATCAGCTCAAAGGCGGCGATATAGCGGCCCTCTCCCGCCACGGCCTCTCCCGCCAGAGTCCCGCAGACAATGATATCCCCCCCGGAAACGATCAGACCGCCGGGGTCCACGCTGCCAAGAAGGATCACACCCCGGTCGGATTCCAGTACCTCGCCTTCGCTGATATGCATGCGGTAGATCCGGCAGAGGGAATTGTCGGAAATAGCTTCCATGGGCTCCTGCAGGATCCCGAGATATCTCCTGCTCCGCTCCGATTCCTCCTCGTTGATGATGCAGAGGATCTGAAGATCGGAATTGTTCTGGATCGCCTCCACCAGAGAATTCTCTTCCTCTTCCCCCAGCTCTCTGCCCTCAAAGCTCAAGGCCACCTTGGCGTCCTTGAAGAATTTGCCCGATTCCCTGAATTTTTCGGCTGCTTCCTTTAACACCTCCAGAAAAGGGGCTTCCCTGTCCAGGGTGATGCGCAGTCCGTTGGGAAAGCTTTTTACAATCACAAGGTTTTTCATATATCCTTAATCTCCATTGGTGACTCCTCCGGTGACCGTTTCGGCGGTTCCGGAAAGGATCTTGTTTTCATCCTCAAGACGGTAGTAGTATTTTATCACTTCTCCGGCGATCTGGGCGGCATAATCCGAGGAATAACCGAAGGCCACTCTGGTGGCCAGGGCGATCTCGGGATGCTCATAGGGGGCGTAGCAGACGAACAGCGCGTGGTTTGCCCTGTTTCTGGACTCCTGCGCCGTTCCGGTCTTTCCCGCCACACTGACTCCCAGGTCATTAAAGTACTCCTTTTTCTCCACCACCCGGCGCATTCCCACGTGTATGGCGCTCCACTGGGAGGGAGTGATCTGGGTCAGCTGGGAGGTGAGCTCCGGGGTGTAGTCCTCGATCAGGTAGCCTGTGGGGTCCTCCAGCCGGTCCAGGAGGCTCAGCCTGTAGTTTTTCCCGCCGTTTGCCACTGTGGTCACATACCGGGCCAGCTGTGCGGTGGTGAAGTTGTGGGTGCCCTGGCCGATCATGGTACGCACAGAGTCTGCGTCAGAGATCTGGGGCTCCGCTTCATCGATTTCCACCCCTGATTTCTCATTGAAGCCGAACATGGAGGCATAACCCTCCATGGTCTTAAGACCCTTCTCGCTGTTGTAGACTCCGTTCACCAGACTCATTCTGTAGCCGAGATCGTAAAAGAAGTAGTTGCAGGAATTTTCAATAGCGCCTGTTACATTTAACACCCCGTGCTTTCCGGGGTAGATCCAGCACCGGGGATTCGGGAATACCTCCTCGAAGATGCCGTTGCAGGTGACCTGGCTGGCCTCATTGATGACCCCCTCCAGCATCCCGGCGGCGGCGGACACCATTTTGAAGGTGGAGCCGGGTGCCGTGCGCTGCTGGGTGGCGTAATTGATCATGGGGGAGGACTTGTCGATGCGCAGCTTTGCGTAGTATGCCGCATCCACGCCGTTGGCCATCTTGTTATTGTCATAGGAGGGATAACTTACCAAAGCCAGTACCTCCCCGTTATTCACATTGGTGATGACGATGGAGCCGGAATAAGGGTCCAGGGCCAGCTCCGCCGGGGTCACATCCAGGTTTTCGATGCGGCGGCGCATAAAGTTATAGGGCTCCATCGACCCGTTGTCAAGGTTTTCCATCTCCTCCTTCGGGATCCCGGCAGGCCTCTGGTCGCAGTAGATCTGGAGGATCAGCTTTGGAGAAAGCTCTCCGGACAGGAGCATATAGCGGTACAGACGTCTGGAGAATTCCACATTGGCGATCAGAAGCTCCCGGGAAAGCGATAACATCCTGTCAAACATCTCTCCTGAGGAGGCGTACTGCCCTTCAATGTCGAGCTTTGCGATATCCACCCAGTTCTGGGCGATGGCATAACGCAGATATTCCGCAAGGGAAATGCTCTCGTCCTTGGCCCAGGCGATATAGGTGGGATCCTCCGTGTCCACCTGGTCGGTCTTGATGATGCCGGCATCGTTCAGGGTCTGCACCAGCAGGCTTTCGTAGACCTGATATTCCCTTGGCAGGTCCTTATAGGGCGTCTGGGTCCGGGTCAGCTCCGTTTCTAAATAAGAAAACACCTGATCTTGTTTGCTTTCCCACAGGGCATATGCTTCCTTTTCATGCTCTGTGGCTTCTTCGGAAGAAAAACGATTGATATCGATCGCTCCGTTGCCGATCAAGGCGTAATACACATCATAGATGGGGATGATGATATCGCTGGCCCTGCCTCCCGCAGACAGGTCGAATTCCTTTACATTCCGCAGCTTACTTAAAAGAATACCTGCTATTTTTTGCTCCAGAATGCTGTACACCGCCTGCTGCAGCGTAGAGTCAATGGTGAGATACACATCATCTCCCGCCTCCGGCTGCATATAGTTGGTGGATTCGATGACCTTCCCCAGATTGTCCACGTAAACGGTCTCGCTGCCCTTGGTGCCCTGGAGCTCCACCTCCATGTACTGCTCGATGCCGGATTTCCCCACGATATCGTTCATGGTGTAGCCGGGATTCTTTTCCCTGAGCTGCTCCAGCTCATCCGTGGAGATCCGGCCGGTGTAGCCCAGGATCTGGGACATGGAGACTCCTCCGGTGTAATGCCGTATGGTGTCCTCTGAAATGGCGACACCGGGCAGGTCCACAGAGTTTTCCATCACTAAAGCCACAGTCCTCTCACTGACATTGGAGGCCACGGTGGTGGCGATGTATTTCTGGAAGCTGTTCAGGTTCATGGCGTAGCGGATGGTCAGGACCTTTAACTGCTCCTCCTTTGTAAATCCAAGGCCCGGCCTGAAGGTGCTCCTGTCCCCGGGATCCGTATAGCCGCCAATGCCGAATTTGGAGCTGCCGGAGAGATATTCCACCACCTCTTCCGCCGTGCTGGTCTGCTCCTTGTAGGTTAAGTCGCTCACCAGAGTCCGTCCGTAAACATCCGCCAGAAAACGAAGCAGTGTGTTGCCGGAATATACAAAGGCATATCTGCCGTCCGCTCCGATGGTGATGCCGAAATCCGAGATCACGGAATCTCCGTTCTTCTCGATCAGATGCACCAGTGTCAGCAGCGCCTCGTTCAGCTTCGCGTTCTTTCCCCTGCCGGATTCGTACA
>CAMNLO010000039.1 GCA_946543095.1 uncultured bacterium | reverse complement strand
TTGTGTGTCCGTAGCTCAGCTGGATAGAGCAACGGCCTTCTAAGCCGTGGGTCGGAGGTTCGAATCCTCTCGGGCATAGGATAACAAGGGTCGAAAAGAGCGAATGCGTTCATGCTTGCATGAAAAGCATTCGAACCTTGAGATCCGTCAAACACGAGCATGAAGCGCGATAGCGCGGAATGTGGCGCAGTGTGCCGGGGGCACACGTTTTGCGCCGTCGGATTTATCCGACGCGGTGTGTTTGGAGGATTGCGGGAGCTTCGAAGAAGCGCAGCAATCCGCGTTATCCGTAGCAGCCCGGATTGACTTGGGGCTTGCTGCAAATTTTATGGTGGGTGTGGCACAGTTGGCTAGCGCGCCAGATTGTGGTTCTGGAGGTCAAGGGTTCGAGCCCCTTTACCCACCTTTCATGGGCAGGAATTATTCCGTGCTCAATTCGGAGGCGCACATTACAGTGTTTGCTGAAGGGCGCCGATTCGGATGCGGGAGACGCATTTTGGGCTATCGCCAAGCGGTAAGGCACAGGACTTTGACTCCTGCATTCCCCAGTTCGAATCTGGGTAGCCCAGTTATGTCTGTCATAACAGATGTTTGAGTCACTAGCTCAGTCGGTAGAGCACTTGACTTTTAATCAAGTTGTCGAGGGTTCGATTCCCTCGTGACTCATTTCGCCGAAAGGCGTTTTTTCAATTTCAAATCTTTTTTCTGCAGCGTTCTTAGTTATATCTGGAATTAAATTCCAAACGAAACGTCAAAGAAAACACACATTATTGATTCCTTGGAGGATACTTCTATGTACAGTATTGTAAACTCCGGAGGGCTTCATGGCGTTACCAGCTTTATGGTGCGGGTGGAGACGGATGTATCCAGCGGGCTGCCCTGTATGGAGATGGTGGGGCTTCTGGCCAGTGAGGTGAAGGAGGCAAAGGAACGGGTGAGGGTAGCTTTAAAAAACAGTGGATATCCATTGCCCGCATCCCATATCACGGTAAACCTTTCCCCGGCGGATATCCGGAAGGGGGGAAATGCCTATGATCTTCCCATTGCTCTTTCGATCCTCCAGTCCATGCAGCAGCTTCCGGAGCGGTGTGCGGAACAGTTTCTGGTGGTGGGAGAGCTTTCCTTAAATGGAGAATTAAGAGCTGTGGGAGGGATCCTGCCCATGGTTATGGAGGCTTTGAGGACCGGGATCCGGAAATGCATTGTGCCGAAGCAGAATGTAAAGGAGGCGGGAGTCCTTGAGGATATGAGGGTTTTTGGGGCTTCCTCTTTGAAAGAAGCAGCTGATTTTCTAAAAAAGAGCAAAGAGGAACAAACGATATTATATGAAAACCCGACGCTGAGGGATGAGGAGAAGGAAGCGGAAGCTCCCGGAATACTGGATTTTTCCGAGGTGGACGGGCAGGAGGGGGCCAAAAGGGCGGCGGAGATCGCGGCTGCCGGGTTTCATCATCTGCTGCTGATCGGTCCCCCGGGAGCGGGCAAGACCATGATCGCCAGCCGTCTTCCGGGGATCCTGCCGCCGCTCTCCAGGCAGGAGAGTCTGGAGGTCACCGCCATTCATTCCGTGGCGGGAAAGCTTTTGAAGCAGGGCGGACTGATACGAGAACGTCCGTTTTTTTTTCCCCATCATACCATGACAGCAGCTTCTCTCACCGGGGGAGGCAATTCCTTAAAGCCCGGAGTCATCAGCCTGGCCCACAGAGGAGTCCTGTTTCTGGATGAAATGGCGGAAATGAGGAGAAGCACTCTGGATGTACTGCGTCAGCCCCTGGAGGAAAAGCGGGTGCAGATATCAAGGAACACAGGAGTGGTGGAGTATCCTGCGGATTTTCTCCTGGTGGGAGCCATGAACCCCTGCCCCTGCGGTTATTATCCGGACAGAAACCGCTGCCGCTGCACGGAGAGCGAAGTAAAGAAATACATGGGACGGGTTTCCGGACCGATCCTGGACCGCATGGATCTTGTGGCAGTGGTGAAAACCCCTGAGGTGTCAAAGCTGATCAGGGGACGGCTTCGGGACAGAGCCGCAAATGAATCCTCGGGATCGATCCGGGAGAGGGTGCTGAGAGCAAGGAAGATCCAGGAAAAGCGGTTTGAGGGAGAGGAGATCTCCTTTAATGCCTCCATGGGGGTGGGGGATATCCATCGTTTCTGCCGCCTTTCCGATGAAACCCAGGAGCAGATGACACAGGCCTTCAGACGGATGCACTTAAGCGCCAGAGGAGTGCACAAGGTGCTGCGGGTGGCCAGGACCATTGCGGATCTGGAGGGGGAGGAGGAGATCGGCATGGAGCATATCGGGGAAGCGCTGCTGTATCGGGCGGAGCTTTGATGATGACCCGGGTGTCGGAACTATGATGATGCCCCGGCAGCGGGTTCCGGATGATGGCCCGGAGCGGAATCCGAGGTCTGTGCCCGGCATGAAGGAAAATACCGTAAAGAGGTATCGGAGGAAGAATGATCGAAGAAAAAGTGGAATACTCGGAGGAAGAGTTATACCATGAATTGTTTTCGGAGCTTTGGGGCTATCGCGCCTCGGCCTTTTTCATTCTGCTGAATGCAGCCGGATCCGCCAAGGAAGCCTTTTTTCTGGAGGAAAAGCTTTTGGAGACCCTGCCTGTAAGCCCCGGAGTAAGGCAGGAGTTTGCTGCCTTCCGGAAAGAACTGCGGAAACGGTTTCCCGGAATATCCGAGCTGGAGGAATGGAAGAGAAAGGAGCTGGGAGAGCTTGGGGATAATGGGATCCGGTATCTTTCCCGGATCTCCCCGGGGTTTCCCGCTGCGCTCAGCCGGATCCCGGACCCTCCTATTGGAATCTACTATAAGGGGAGAATTTCAGACCTGGAGCTTCCTGCGATCTCCATGATCGGTGCCAGAAGCTGCTCCGGCTACGGCAGAAGGATGGCAGAGGAATTCGCCGAAGCCTTTGTGCGGGCAGGGCTGTGCGTGGTCAGCGGAATGGCCCGCGGGATCGACGGGATCTCACAGAAAAGCGCACTGAAGGCCGGGGGGAAGAGCATCGGGGTGCTGGGCTGCGGTGTGGACATCTGTTATCCTGCGGAGAACAGGGATGTGTACGAAGCGCTTCCCTTGTCCGGCGGGATCCTTTCGGAGTATGCGCCGAAAACAGCACCCAGAGGCCTGCTCTTTCCCAGAAGGAACAGGCTGATCAGCGGTCTGGGGAAGGTGCTTTTGGTGGTGGAGGCCAGAAAAAAGAGCGGCACCGCCATCACGGTGGACATGGCTTTAGAGCAGGGCAGAGAGGTCTATGTGATCCCCGGGAGGGCTACGGACGCCCTGTCGGAGGGCTGCAATGAGCTGCTGTGCCAGGGGGCGCTGCCGGCCTTCAGTCCGGAGCAGATGCTGAAGGAGCTGGGGTATGAACGCAGACAAAGAGGAGGAACAGGGACTCTGCCGGAATTTGAGGATTCCCTGCAGCGTGAGATCTATGAGGCACTGGAAGAAAACCCTGTCACAATAGAAGAGTTGGCATGTGCTTTGGAAGAACAAGGCAGGGATCCGGATTTTCTTTCCCTGAACCGGAAGCTGTCCTATATGGTCATGACGGGCTGGGTCACACAGCCCGCCCCGGGATTCTATGCCAGAGCATGAGGGAACGATTCAGTCAGTGGATTTCCGTTCCTGCTTGCCATGGCGGATTTTTTGTTGTATAGTCTCTTTTACTGTTGGTTAAAAAAGGAAGGGCAATTTTCAAAACTATGGCAAAGAATCTGGTAATTGTGGAGTCTCCCGCAAAAATGAAGACAATTCAGAAGTTTTTGGGGAAGAACTACACTGTGGCGGCCAGCGGCGGGCATGTCAGGGATCTGCCCAAGAGCCAGCTGGGCATTGACGTGGAGCATGATTTTGAACCGAGATACATTACGATCCGGGGCAAGGGAGAGCTCCTTGCGGCATTAAGAAAGGAAGTCAAGAAGGCAGACAAGGTCTATCTTGCCACCGACCCGGACCGCGAAGGGGAAGCCATCAGCTGGCATCTGCTCTATGCGCTGAAACTGGATGAGCAGGGAAAGAATGTCTACAGGATCACCTTCAATGAGATCACGGAAGGGGCCGTCAAGGAAAGCTTAAAGCACGCCAGAAAGATCGATATGGATCTGGTGGATGCCCAGCAGGCAAGAAGGGCCCTGGACAGGATGGTGGGCTACAGGATCTCCCCGCTGCTCTGGAGCAAGGTGAAGAGAGGCCTTTCCGCCGGAAGAGTCCAGTCCGTGGCCTTACGGCTCATCGCTGACAGGGAGGATGAGATCGCCGCGTTTTTGCCGGAAGAGTACTGGAGCCTGGATGCGTCCTTAAAGGCCGGCGGGGGCAAGATGACCGCCCGCTATATCGGCACCGGGGACGTGAAAAGGGACAGTGTCCCCACGGGTGAGGAAGCGGAAAAGATCAAAGAAGAGGTAACAAAGGCCGGTTTCAGGATCGAGGAGATCAGGACCGGAGAGCGCCGGAGAAAGGCGCCGCTTCCTTTTACTACGTCCACACTCCAGCAGGAAGCCAGCAGACTGTTAAATTTCTCCACCATAAAGACCATGCGGATCGCCCAGCAGTTATACGAAGGCGTGGAGATCAAGGGGCAGGGCTTGGTAGGTATCATCACCTATTTAAGAACGGATTCCACCAGGATCGCGGAGGAAGCGGAGAGCGCCGCGAAAGAGTATATCAGCGAAAACTTCGGGGGAGAGTACTATACTCTTCATACGGAAAACGCAAAGAAGAAGGCGAAGATCCAGGATGCCCACGAAGCCATCCGGCCTACGGACATCGAACGGCTCCCGGGCATGATCAAGGAGTCCCTGTCCAGGGAGCAGCTGCGTCTCTATCAGCTGATCTGGCGCAGATTTGTGGCGAGCCGGATGTCGGACGCGGTGTATGACACGAAGAATGTCCGGCTGAGTGCGGGAGACCATTTCTTTTCCGCCGCGGGCTCTGTGCTGAAATTTGACGGCTATCTGGCAGCCTACGGAGAATCCGAAAAGGATGAGGATAAGGGAGACGTCCTTCCTGCCGATATCACGAAGGAGACAAAGGTTTCGCTGACTTCCATCGACGCGAAGCAGCACTTTACCTCCCCCCCGCCGCATTATACCGAGGCCAGCCTTGTGAGGGCCATGGAGGAGCTTGGCATCGGACGCCCCAGCACCTATGCCCCCACCATCACCACGATCCTGGCCAGAAGATATATCGTGAAGGAGGAAAAAAACCTCTATGTCACGGAGCTGGGGGAAGCGGTGAACAATATCATGAAGGAAGCCTTCCCTTCCATAGTGGATGTGAACTTCACGGCGAACCTGGAAACACTTCTGGACGGAGTGGAAGAGGGAGAGGTTCCCTGGAAGCGGATCATAGAGAATTTTTATCCGGATCTGGACGAAGCGGTAAAAAAAGCGGAAAAAGAGCTGGCGGAGGTTAAGATTTCGGACGAAGAATCCGATGAAATATGTGAGATATGCGGCCGCAGAATGGTGATCAAGTACGGTCCTCACGGAAAATTCCTGGCCTGTCCCGGATTTCCCGAGTGCCGAAACGCCAAGCCCTTCTATGAGAAGATCGGGGTCAAGTGCCCTTCCTGCGGCGGCGATATCGTGGCGAAAATGTCCAAAAAGGGCAGAAGATATTACGGCTGCAGCGGAAATCCGGAGTGTGATTTCTTCTCCTGGCAGCGCCCCGTGGACAAAAAATGCCCGAACTGCGGCTCCCTCCTTTATATGAAAGGAAAGTATCTGGTATGCGGAAAGGAGGGGTGCGGCTATCGTGAGCAGCGTGGAACTGCTGGACAAGACCAGGAAGATTGAAAAACTGCTGCATAACAACCACTCCAGCAAGGTGGCCTTCAATGATATCTGTAAGGTCATGCGGGAGATCTTAAGCTCGGAGGCTCTGGTCTTAAGCAAAAAAGGCAAGATCCTGGGAGCGGCAAGATTATCCGCCGGGCAGGAGCTGAGGGCCTTCGCGGAAGGCAGAGTGGGGGATTTTATTGATCCCGTATTGAATGAGCGGTTTTTGAGCGTTCTGTCCACAAAGGAAAATGTAAATCTGCTGACTCTGGGCTTCAAGGAGCAGGAGATCGCGGGACTTCAGGCCATCATCTCCCCCATCGAGATCGCGGGAGAGCGTCTGGGAACCCTGTTTCTCTATAAACCCGGCGGTAGCTATGAGATCGACGATATCATCCTCTGCGAGTACGGCACCACGGTGGTGAGCCTGGAAATGCTCCGGGCCGTCAACGAGGAAAACGCGGAGGAGTCCAGGAAAGTGGCGGTGGTCAAAAGCGCCATCAGCACCCTTTCCTTCTCCGAAATGGAGGCCATTGTGCAGGTCTTCGAGGAGCTGGGAGGCATGGAGGGGATCCTTGTGGCCTCCAAGATCGCGGACAGGGCAGGGATTACCAGGTCTGTTATCGTGAACGCCCTCAGGAAATTCGAGAGCGCAGGGGTGATCCAGTCCAAATCCTCCGGGATGAAGGGAACCTACATCAAGGTGCTCAACGATGCCGTGTATGATGAGATCGAGGTAATGAAAAAGCGCGGCAGATAATCGAATACAGAAGGGATTGAGCGTGATAAAGGGATTTATGCATGGCGGCGTCTCCGCCTGTGTAGATCCCTTTTGTGCGTTGTCAGGGGTGTTTCTCGGCGGATCGATCCATGTCATACCCCTGGGAAACACCATCCTGATTATGTCAACAGAATTATATTCGTTATGTTATTGAATTATGTTAACTGTTGAATTTATGTCAACGTTGTTATGTGAACTAAACACCACAGCTTGTGGATAATATCACGAAAACCCACAATAATTTGTGGAAAATGCGTTGATAACTCTTGTCATTTAATGAGTTTGTCAATATAATAAAAAAGGTGACATAAGAGGAGAGTTATGTAAACTATGTTCAAGACGAATGCCTTTGACTACATCAATGTGATCGGCAAGGCAGCTGACGGCTCCTGGCTGAGAAACGAAGCTCTCGCAAACAACCTGGCCAATGCTGCCACCCCTCTGTACAAGCGGATGGATGTGGACTTTGAGTCCCAGCTGAGGACCGCCATGGGGGCAAGCCGCTATGAGTCCATCGATTACAAGGTGAGGCGCATGAACCGCCATTTAAAGGAGCTGATCCCCACCACCTACATGGACTCGGAGGCATATTCCTACAGGCTGGACGGCAATAATGTGGACATCGACACCGAAAACGTGGAGCTGGCTGCGAACCAGATCAAGTACAACGGACTGATGCGCTGCATTAACAGTGAGTTTCAGAATCTGAAGGCGGTGATGAAATGAGCATATTCAATTCCTTTGACATTAACTCCTCCGGTATGACGGCCCAGCGTTTCCGCATGGATGTGATCGCGGAGAACGTGGCCAATGCCAATACCACCCGCACCGCGGACGGCACGCCCTATCGCAGGAAGGTGGTGACCTTCGAGGAAAAAGGTTTTTCCGAGCCCTTTGCCCATGTGCTGAACAAGGCGAAGAACCGCTTCACGGGCCAGGGCGTTAAGGTAGGAGGTATCTACGAGGACACCAAGAACGACCTGATCAGAGCCTATGACCCCTCCCATCCCGACGCGGACGAGGACGGCTATGTCTGGTATCCCAATGTGAGCATCGTAACGGAGATGACGAACCTGATCGACGCCTCCAGAGGCTATGAAGCCAACGCCACGGCATTTAACGCCAGCAAGGCCATCGCCTCGCGGGGCCTGGACATCGGACAGGGATAAGGCAGGTAGCCCATGGACATTAACGCTCTGAGAAATATCAGCTCCCGGGTCATAAGGGACGCGGCGGGAGAAAAAGGGAAGGTGGGAAAGCTGACCACCTACGGGACCCTTTTGGGAGATTCCATCACGGTGGAGAGACGTGACGGGGATCCCGGTAATATGTTCCAGACCATGCTGGACACCGCCGTGAACAATCTGATGACCACCAACGGGTATCTGTCGGATTCCGAGAACGAGCAGATGCGCTGGGCCCTCGGCGAAACGGAGAACACCCACGAGCTGGCCATCGCCCTCTCCAAAGCCAATACCGCATTGCAGTACACCGTAGCGGTGAGAGACAAATTTCTGGAAGCCTACAAAGAGATCATGCAGATGCAGATATGAGCGCATAAGCTCCTGCGCCGCATCTGCTCTGCCTGCAAGCTTGCTTGCGAAGACAAACAGACACTAACCACCCCTTAAGGAGAATCCTAAATGCAGGAACGCATCCTGGCCCGCATACGCGAGCTCATCGAAAAGATCAAAGAGTGGTGGGGACGCTTCACCTCCCGCCAGAAGACCCTGATCGTCGCGGCCGGCGCCGTGGTGGTCATGGCTGTGGTGATCCTGGTCACGGTCCTGACCCGCCCCAAATATGAGCCCCTGGTCGTCTGTGAGGACACCAAGGAAGCCTCCCAGGTAAAGGAACTTCTGGACAGTGAGGATTTCACCTACACCAATTCCGATGACGGCCTGGAGTTCAGGATCCTGGCCTCCCAGGCGGCGGACGCAAGGCTCCTTCTGGGCGCCAACGAGATCAAGGCCTCCGGCTACACCATCGATGATGTTACCGCAGGGGGCTTTTCCACCACGGAATCCGACAAGCAGAAGCGCTATGTGCTCTATCTGGAGAACAAACTGGAAAAGGATTTCATCGATAAGTTCGCGGCCATCCGCGCCGCTTATGTGGAGCTAAACCTCCCCCAGAACGACGGTACCCTGATCTCTGAATCCAGGGATGCTTCCGCAGCCATCGTCCTGGACCTGATCGACGAATTCACGAACGATCAGGCGGCCTTCCTGGCCAGAGCCGTGGCCACGGCCCTGGGCAACGAGGAGACCACCAATATCACCATCATGGACACCGACGGCAATATGCTCTTCTCCGGAGACGACCAGTACACCATGACCGGCTCCGCCACCACCCAGCTTTCCGTGAAGGCACAGGCGGAAAATCTGGTGAGGAGCGAAGTAAAGCAGGTGTTATTAAATACCAACCTTTTCGATCAGGTGGAAGTGGCCAGCAATCTGGATCTGGATTTCTCGGTCTACGAGCGCACGGACCACACCTACACCGCAGCGGAAGGCCAGGACCAGGGACTCTACGCGGAGTCCAACGAGTATTCCTCCGAGTCCACCAGCGGCGGCGGCCTGGTTCCCGGCACCGACTCCAATGTGGAGAACGACACCACTTACGTATTCCAGAACGACACGAATTCTTCCTCCTCCACTACGGAGAACAATTATAAGTACCTGCCCAACGAGTCCATTACCAAGCAGAACAGGGCTGCGGGCGCCATCCAGTATTCCACCTCCTCCGTGTCCGTAACGGCCATCGCCTTTAATGTGATCAGAGAGGAAGAGGCCAGGAGCCAGGGACTTCTGGACGGCATCACCTGGGAACAGTACAAGACTGCCAACAAGGGCCGCACCAAGATGGAGGTGGACCAGGATCTCTACAGCATCGTGGCAAATGCCACCGGGATCCCCCTTGCCAGTGTCTCCATTCTGGCCTATGAGGAGAATCTTTTCATCGACCGTCAGGGCGGCAGGTTCGGACTCACCGATATCCTGCAGATCATCCTCATCGCCATCATCCTTCTGCTGCTGGCCTTCGTGGTGCTGCGCAGCATGCGCAAGGAGAAGGTGGTGGAGCCCGAGGAGGAGCTTTCCGTGGAGGATCTTCTGCAGTCCATGCCTCAGGAGGAGATGGACGCCATTGAAGCGGAGACCAAATCCGAGACCAGAAAACTCATCGAGAAATTTGTGGACGAAAATCCCGAAGCCGCAGCCAATCTTCTGAGAAACTGGCTGA
>CAMNLO010000038.1 GCA_946543095.1 uncultured bacterium | reverse complement strand
AGCCCGCCAGCACGCTGTCGTAGTCAAAATTTCTGAGGGAGCCGATGCACTGGTACTCCTTGTCCGTCAGGACTGCCTTCAGCCCCGGTAAAGGAGCGTGATAATGATAAAACGGGTCAAAGAGGATCACGATCCCTGCCGCAAGGAGCAGAAATGCGGCGGCAGAACACAGGAAAGATTTCAGAAACCCGGTGTTATTCATTGGAAATTATGTTAACCTCACCAATCTATGATAACTGATTAATTTCAATGA
Organism: uncultured bacterium; assembly: GCA_946543095.1. Taxonomy (GTDB): domain Bacteria; phylum Bacillota; class Clostridia; order Lachnospirales; family Lachnospiraceae; genus CAMNLO01. The sequence goes on along the minus strand of CAMNLO010000038.1, from coordinate 9,641 downwards.
TCAACATGCAAATTTATGTCAACCATTTTCTGCATATTATATCAATCTTCCTCAGAAGTTAAAATACAAAAAGGGTCCCGCCTTGGACAGGGAGACCACGCTCCAGGCAAAGAGAAAGGCCAGCAACAGCGCATATCCTTTGGGATAGCCCTTCTCTTCATGCTCTGCCGTAAGCTCTGCAGCATTCTTCCCCCTCAGCACCAGAATGCTCACCATAAACCAGAGCCCAAACAGACACAGGTAAAAGGCGCTCAGCAGACCGGGGGCCTTCAGGGTCAGGGCCTGGGTGAAGACATAGGCTTCGGGAATGGCGAAGGCCGAGGCAAGCTCCGGGAGGAAGCCGGTCCAGGCAGGGGTGAAGATATGACGGAACATCTCCAGTGCAAGACTTAAGTCAGGGCTTCTGAAGACTGCCATGGACAGCGCGAAATAAGTAAAAGTGCCCAGGGTCATCAGAGGCCCCGGCAGCCCTTTGAAAAATCCCTTTCTGTTCACCACACAGGCGATGCCCTGGAGCAGGCCCCAGAGCACAAAGGTCCAGTTGGCTCCATGCCAGAGGCCGCTGAGAAGAAAGACCAGCAGGATATTGAGTATGGTCCTGAGTTCTCCTTTTCTGCTGCCTCCCAAAGGAATGTACACGTATTTCGTAAAAAAACGGGTCAGGGTCATATGCCAGCGCTGCCAGTGCTCCTGAATAGACTCTGACTTATAGGGAGAGTTAAAGTTTTCCGGAAGCGTGATATTGAACATTCTTCCGATGCCGATGGCCATATCACAGTATCCGGAAAAGTCGAAGTACATCTGAAAAGCGTAAGTAAACACTACTATTATGGCAGACACTGTGTCCAGGTACCAGACCTTGTCAAAGCCGTAATCCACCACCAGCGACAGGGGATCCGCCAGCAGGACCTTCTTGGAAAGCCCAAGTACAAACCGCTGGATCCCGGCGGCAAAGCCCTCCTTTGTGGGACGCCGTACGGAAAGATCCGTCAGCCGGGGCACCAGCTCTGTATGCAGGACAATAGGTCCCGCTATCAGCTGGGGAAAAAAGGTGATGAAATTCGCATACAGAAGAAAAGGATAATGGGGTGCCTCCCCCTTCGCCCTGTCGATAATATAGGATAACTGCTGAAATGTAAAGAAGCTGATCCCCAGAGGCATCAGAATCCCCCTGAGAACAAACTCCCCGGAGGGAAACAGGAGGTTTAAGTTTTCCAGAAAAAAGTCAAAATACTTGAAATAGAACAGCAGTCCCAGGTTATACAGGATCCCGGCCCACATAAAAATCGAGTGTTTTTTGTATTCCATAGCCAGGCTGATCAGGTAATTTCCTGCTATACTGGCCAGAATGATCCAGAGGTAGTTCAGATGAAAATAAGAATAAAACCAAAGAGACATTCCCAACAGGAATGCCTCCGCAAAACGGTATTGTTTCAGATGATTGAGTAAAAACCACCCCAGAAGCGTCAGGGGCAGAAACAGAAAGATAAAAAGATCCGAGTTGAAAAGCATTTAGCCTGCAGGCTCCTGGTTTTCCGTACCGGTGCCGTTTTCGCCGGCAGCGGGTGCTGCGGATGCGGAAGAATCGCCGGAGGGATCATTATTGGATGTTGATGCATTCGAGGACGTATTGGTGGACTGATCGTTGGTCGTTGTTGTATTGGACGAGGCACTCGTCGAGGTACTGGACGAGGTGTTCGTCGAAGTATCGGACGAGGTATTCGTCGAGGTATCGGTCGAAGTATTCGTCGAGGTATTGGTCGAAGTATTCGTCGAGGTACTGGACGAGGTGTTCGTCGAGGTACTGGACGAGGTGTTCGTCGAAGTATCGGACGAGGTATTCGTCGAGGTATCGGTCGAAGTATTGGACGAAGTATTCGTCGAGGTATTGGACGAGGTGTTCGTCGAAGTATCGGACGAAGTATTCGTCGAGGTATTGGTGGACTGGTTCTCGCTGGAGGACGACGAATTATCCGTTTGGGTGTTCGTTCCCGTATTATCCGTGGTGGAAGAAGCGGCGCAATTCAAAAGATACGTGCCGTTCTTTAATTCCGGATTGCCGTCTCCTGCCTTTGCCATGAGGGCATTCCACTCCGCCTCTGTGCCGGTATAATTCACCTGCGTAAGATTCATACCGGTAAAGGCTCCCGCTCCGATGGAGGTGAGGCTCTTGGGAAGATCCAGTATCTGGATCCGGGTGCAGCCGCTGAAGGCATTGGCACCGATGGTGGTGACGTTCAGCGGCAGCATGATCTCCTTGCTGTTTTTGATATACTCGGAAATCTCCGTACCGGACTTTCCGGCCTTTTTCATGGCATCATATTCCGACTGGGGGAGTATGCCGGAAAGGAGCGAGCAGCCCTTGAAGGAATCATCCCCGATGGTGGTGATCTTATCGGGAAGACTTACCGATCCAAGATTGGAGAAATTCTCAAAGGTACCGTTCAGCACCTTTGTGTTTTCGCTCAGGGTAAAGGTCCTCACCGTGGTATTATCCGCGAAGGCTTTGTTGACCGTGTCCACCGTGTAGGTCAGTCCGAATTTGACCACGCTTCCGGGCAGCGCCAGAGTGCTGGCGGAGCCGGTGTACTTATCGATGGCGGCTGTGTAAACAGCCTTCCCGCTCGCATCGGTGGAGGCTTTCAGGGTGTACTCGTAGACCCCCAGGGAGTATGTGCCGGCGTAGGCATTCTTTCCGCCGTCCCTGCAGCCCACGGAAACGGAATTCAGAATGGAATTCCCGTTGGTGTCAAATCCTTTTGCCATACTCTCCCATGTAGCGAGAGTTCCGCCATAGGCCACCCCCTTCAGGCCTGTGCAGCCGCTGAAGGCATCCTTTCCGATGGACACGATCCCGGAGGGGATGTACACCTCTGTAATACCGGTCTTACCCTTGAACAGGTTTGCATCGATGGCTGTTACAGCGTAGTCGTATTTGCCGTAGGTTATGGCAGCGGGGATCGCCGGATCCGGATCGGTGCCGGAATAGGACTTCACCGTGGCCTTCAGGGGAGATCCCGAACCGTTCAGATAGAATACAAAGCCTTCCGCCGTCACATTGCCGGTGTAGGGGCCGTCGTTGATATTTCCGTCGGTGCATTCGATCTTCGCGTCCTTCAGACAGTCATTGCCGGATTCCTTATTGATGCTGTTCCACCTGGATTTGGTCCCCTTGAACACCACCGTTTCCAGATTCTCGCAGCCGTAAAAGGCATTGCTGCGGATATCCTTGATATCATCATAAAGAGTGATCTTCGTCAGCTTCGTTTTATCCTTGAAGGCGTCATTTTCGATGGCCTTGATGGTGTACTTGTAGCCGTTTTTGGAGATCGTGGAGGAAACGGTCACGGAAGAGGCGGAACCGCCGTACTTCTTCAGCTTCGCCGTCATATCCGAGGAATTCAGGTCATAGGTGAAATCCCCGCTCTTATACTCTCCGCTGGGCTTTGTGGTGGAAGAGCTTGAGGTGGTAGTCTTTTTCGTGGTGCTGGTGGTGTTAGTGGTTTTGGCGGCTGCCAGAGCCTTGTTTTCCTCCGCCAGGGTCCCGTAGCGCTTTTCCCCCCTGGAGATCATGGAACGGTAATGATACAGCAGCGCATTGGGATCATTGCCATAGAGCGCCGCCGCGTCAGCGTACTTGGAAGCGTAATAGGCGGGATCGAATTCCGTGCCGTCCGTCAGAGTCATCACCCCGGTGGGGGAAGTGGAAACGATCAGTGCGGACATATCTTCCACACCCGTCAGATCCTTCTTTGTGCTGTTATTTTTTGAGGAGCTGCCGGAAGCTGTTCCCTTGCTGCCTCCGGAGGAAGCATCACTGCCGGAAGGAAGGGATTCCGTGTCCATTTCCGCCTTGCTCAGATCCGGGATATCGGAAAAATCGAAGGTGGGGATATCCTCCTGGATCACAGGCGCGGGAGGCAGCTCCTGTGCTGCAGGCTCAGGAGCGCTCTCCGGCAGCCCGGTGTCATTGAAAGCCACTTCATAACGATCGTTATTATATGCTTCATTCAGATCCCATACCGGTCCTCTTGCCAGGCTCCAGATCCCTCTTTCTCTGGAAAGGGATTCAATGAGCTCTCTGTTCCAGCCTGCCTGCGCGCAGGCTCTGGATAAGAGCTCCGGATCCTCTGACAGAGCAAACAGCGCTTCATCGGAGAGCTCTTCTTCCGTGATGGGCTCAATGGCATAGTCCTCTGCCCCGGAGCCGTAGACTACCAGCCGCTGTCCTGCCCGGACCTCAAAGGAAGCGGTCTCTCCCGTGCTGGGATCCTTCTTCGTGCCGGTGACGATCCCGTCCGTTACCTCCATGGAGCCGTAGCCCTCGGAATCCATATCAAAACTGCCGGAGCCATCCTTCAGCTCCATGGCCATCTGGGTAGTGCGGATCAGATAAGTCTTTTCCTCCCGGTCATCCGCTTTGCTCTGGAAGAACAGCTTGCCGCCGTGGAGCTCCAGCTGCACCTTGTCGCCGGCCTTCAGATACCTGACATTGCTGCCCTCCCGGATGGTCAGCCGGGTATTGTCATCCAGAGAGAGCTTCGTGACGCTGTTTGCATCGGTCACGATCCTGTCCCCGTTATGGAGGCGCATATTCTCAAAGACCTCCGAGGATCTGCCTCCGTCCTCCAGCCTGACGCTGCCCTCTTTATGATAGACCTTAACGGTGGTGGAATTACGCGCGTTTAAGAACATTACAAAGGCAAGGCCCAGCACAAGGATCCCTGCGCCGCACCCCGCAATGATCCCCAGCACCGTCCGCCGGGTGAGATTTCCGAACTCTGGAATGGTATTATTCAAAGGTTTTACTCCTGACGTTTTTTCTTTATAATTGTATATACGTATTTATTGTCCTAAAAAACGGGGAGACTGTCAATACTAATGGAAAAGATAAACCGTGCGGAAACAAAAATAACGATTGGTATTATTGCGCATGTGGACGCCGGAAAGACCACACTTTCCGAGGCACTGCTGTCTTTGACGGGGGCGATCCGCAAAGCCGGCAGGGTGGATCACAAAGATGCCTTTCTGGACACCCACGCACTGGAAAAGCAGAGGGGCATCACTATTTTTTCCAAGCCGGCCCTTTTCTCCACGGAGCACAAAAGCTTTGTGCTTCTGGATACCCCCGGCCACACGGACCTTTCTCCGGAAACAGAACGTGCGTTATCTGTTTTGGACTATGCCCTTCTCATCATTTCCGCAGCGGATGGGATCACGGGGCAGATCCGGACCCTGAAGCGCCTCCTGACCCATTACGGAGTCCCTACCTTGATCTTCGTGAACAAGATGGATCAGGGAGATAATGAGAAGAATGCAGATTTAATTTTTGAGAAAATACGCAATTTCTTTGGTGACGGGGTGTTCCGGGGAGAGGAGCTCCTGCAGAGGTTAGAGGACCGGGAGCTTCAGGAAGCCCTGGCCATGCTGGAAGAAGACCTTCTGGAGCGGTATCTGGACGGCGGGAAGATTTCAGAAGCTGATGTTATTGAACTGCTCCGTCAGGCAATCCTGCTGCCGGTATTCTTCGGTTCCGCCTTAAAGGCGGAGGGAGTGGATGCACTTTTAAGTTTTCTGGACCGCTTTGCCGGACCTCCCTTTTATCCCGAAAGCTTCTCTGCCAGAGTCTATAAGATCTCCCACGAAAAGGATCTGCGTCTTACCTGGATAAAAATAACTGGTGGTATTCTCCATGTCAGAGATCCCATCGGCTCCGAAAAGGTGGACGGCATCCGAAGATACTCCGGCGCAAAAACGGAAACCCTTTCGGAGGCGGGGTCCGGAGAGATCTGTGCCCTGTCAGGTCTGAAGGAGAGCTTTGCGGGCCAGCTTATGGGAGCCGGAGGCGGGGAAGCACCCCGGCCCCTTTTGCAGCCGGTGAGCACTGTCAGCGTGATACTGCCCAAAGGACAGGATCCCTTTCAGGCCTTTGCTTCCTTCCGGCAGCTTGCAGAGGAGGATCCCACCCTCACCCCGGACTATTCCCCGGACACCGGTGAGATCACCCTGGGGATCATGGGGGAGATCCAGCTGGAGATCCTGAAGGCTCTGATCCCGGAACGTTTCGGCTTCCGGGTGGAATTCGGACCTCCCCGGATCCTCTATCGGGAGACCATCACCAATACGGTGATCGGCATGGGGCATTTCGAACCCCTCAGGCATTATGCGGAAGTACATCTTATGTTAACCCCGGGAGAACGAGGCAGCGGTGTGACCTTTGACAGTGTCTGTTCCACAGATGTGCTGCCGGAGCATTTCCAGCGGCTGATCCTGTCCCAGCTGGCAGAGAAAAAGCACAGAGGCGTGCTGACAGGGGCGGAGCTTACGGATGTGAGGATCACACTGCTTACAGGCAGATCCCATCTGAAGCATACGGAGAGCGGAGATTTCAGGGAGGCGGCAAGGAGAGCCGTGCGCCAGGGGCTGATGCAGGCGGATTCCCTGCTGCTTGAGCCCATGCTTTCCTTCCGGCTGGAGGTGCCTTTAAACATGACCGGAAGAGCCATGACAGACCTGAATGCCATGCATGCACAAACAGAACCTCCCCTTCAGGAGGAAGGCCGTACCATCCTCACCGGCATCCTGCCTGCAGCATGCGCAGGCAGCTATGGGGAGGCGGTGGCTTCCTACACCTCGGGGGAGGGAAGCTTTTCTTCTGTATTCTGCGGCTATGCTCCCTGCCACAACCCGGAGGAGGTCATAGGAATAGCCGCTTATGATCCGGAGCTGGACTCGGAAAATCTTCCGGGCTCCGTATTCTGCTCACACGGCGCAGGGGTCTATGTTCCCTGGAATGAGGTGGGGGAACATGCCCATATCAAAACCTGACTGATCGAGCAGGGAAGGGTTCGTGCTGCAAACCATCAGGACTCCAGCACGCTGTTCAGGGAATCCTTCACTCCCTTCGTCAGATCCTGCATCATGGAAATGGAGGCCTCCGTCTCTTCCGAAGCCGCCACCAGGCTCTGGGCCCTGGAATTCACGCTGTCCACGATCTCCGTCAGACGCCCGGACTCCTGGATCAGCCTTCCGATGGTCTCCTTGATATCTTTATTGTTCTTATTGCTGTCATCCGCCGTGGCCTTGGAATCCTCCGCCAGAGTCTTGATCTCATTGGCCACCACGGCGAAGCCCTTGCCGGCTTCCCCGGCCCTGGCGGCTTCGATGGAGGCGTTCAATGCCAGCAGGTTTGTCTGGGAGGAGATATTGATCACGTCCTCGTTATTGGCTTCCAGCTTCTCCAGATAGCCGTCGATGGTGGAGAGCACTTCCTTCATATTCTTGGCAAAATCATCCACCTCAGCCATGGACTGGGAGATGCCTGCGGTCTGTCTGGCGTTGTTTTCGCTTGCCTGGCCGATCTGGTCGATGGAATCCAAAAGATTCTCAAAGTTCTCATTGATCTCCTTCGCCACGGAAGCTTTCTTCTGGTCCATGGCCTCGTGAACCTTGCGGACCTCATCCGCCAGCTGCATTGCCTTGTCCTTCTCCTCGTAGGCAATATCCCGGATATAGTGGACACAGTTTCTCGGGTGGCTGAAGCCGTTATGGATCGCCACGGCCATATCGTAGCAGGTGCTGTAGCCGCAGCAGCCGCAGTCGATATGACGCTTGGCCTCGGTGTCCTTTTTCATCTGTCCGTAGAGACCGTTCAGCTCCTGATTGGTGGGAACCTTGTATCTGCAGTCGGCGCTCCTGTCGGTGTATTTCCGGACAAAATCCTCCAGCTTCAGGTTCGCGAACTGTTTATTCAGGGCTTCGATCCTCTTCTTCGGAGGAATAGGCCTGCCCCAGGCGGATCGTTTGGAATCATTCTTGCTGTTAGAGCGGATCCGCTGGATGTTCATAAAGACGCTCTCATCCATGGTCTTGCGGTTGTCCACGCCGGTGCCGTAGAGGCAGCCGTTGGTGCAGTTTAAGGCATCCACGAACAGATAGGGGGTCTGGCCGTTTTTGATGCGGTCCTTGTTCCTTTTCAGGTAATCGTACATATGGTTCTCGCCCTCCATCTGCCGCACCAGGGCATCCTCCCCCAGGAGCCAGTATACATTTTCCTTTAAACCGCCGGGCATTGGATAGATGGAGCCGAGACCGTATTCGATCTCATCCTTCAGAGGAGTCGCACCGCTCACCGGATGGGCCTTCAGATAAGCCACCAGCTTGGAGAAGGTCAGGTTATAGGACACGTATCCGTAATTATTGGGATCGTCGATCTCGTTTTTCTTGGCGATGCAGGGACTGATGAATGCCATGGCATCACTGAGTCCCATATACTTCTTCGCATAGATGGCAGCGCACATCATGGGGCTCTGCACCGGGATCAGCTTGGGCAGAAGCTCCGGCAAATAGCGCTCGATATAGCCCACCACGGCGGGACAGGGCTGGGAAATGGAGCCGTAATAATTGCGCTCCGTGATGTATTTGATATAGGCCCAGGTGGTGATGTCCGCGCCGAAGGAAACGCTGATGAAATGTCCGACTCCCAGCTTCTTCAGCATGCCGAGATATCGTTCGTATTCATTGGGATAATTGGCCAGAAAAGCGGGAGCGATGAGCACGGAGATCCTCTTTCCACTCTTAAGGTCTTCGAAAAACCGCTCCACATCATCCGCATATTCCCTGGCATCATGATCGCAGGCATCAATGCAGGCACCGCAGGCAATGCACTTTTTCGGATCCACTTCGATGACATTGCCCCTGTCCTTTTCAATGGCAACATTTGCCCCAATACAGCTACAGGTTCTGATGCAGCGGTTACAACCTACGCAGTTCTCGTTCGTTTTAACCAGTCCCATACATCCCTCTTTGCATCCTGAAAAAACAGGGTCATACTGTCGGTGTTCCGATCCGCCGCTGACCCTGCCATATGGTTACACAATATTTTATTATATGACAAGTGCCGGGAAACTGCAAATCCTCCCGCCTAATCCTCCTTCACCCCGCTCATCTGAAACTCGTAGGACAGGGCGCCGGTGGACAGGGAGGCGCCGCCGCTCATCTTCAGGGTCCCCTCCTCCTTTGTGACGTAGAGGGTCAGCTCCGGCATATAGGCTGTCATGTGCTTTGCCGTTTCGGCATCATACATGGAAGTGTCCACGGTCTGCTTCATGTTCTCCCGGCGGTATTGGAATGACCGCGGTTTGTGTTATTCGGCATTGTCATTCCTCTTCATCCGATTCTTCAGAATCCGTATCTTTGTCGTTCTCTTTGCCGTCTTTGTCCTCGTCGTCTTTGTCTTTGTCGTCCTCATCCTCCTCATCCCTGCCGGAATCTGCGCGGGAGGAGGCTGTCACCTCGTCGTAATGCCGCTCCGTCAGGATTCCGGGAGCAATGAACAGCACCACCTCCGCGGCGATGAGAGCGATCAGGAGCAGCACGATGGCGAGAAAGGCGCCGGTGGGCATGCCGGAGGCATCCTGTCCGGGATAGCCGGGATAACCATTTTGGTTTACATAATTCGGATCGTAGCCCGGCTGCCCGTTTGCGTAATTCTGACCATACCCGCCCTGCGGATTTCCATAGCCCTGGGGATATGCGTTTTGCTGTTGGTATGCAGTTTGGTTGACATAATTCTGGTTATAGGAGACCTGCGAATTTCCATAGCCCTGGGCGTAGCTACCCTGGTTAACATAATTTTGATC
>CAMNLO010000037.1 GCA_946543095.1 uncultured bacterium | reverse complement strand
ACCTCATCCGTCTCCAGGACCTCATCCGAAAGGCCCTGCTCTTCCAGAAGTCCCTGCATTTCCTCAATAGCATCCGCTGCGGAGGTATAAGAGCCATCGCCTTGTACTTCCTCCGAAGTCCCTCCGCTCAGGGCTTCCTCCGCAGGCTCTTCACTTTCGCTGACAGGAGCCTGCACGGCTTCCGCCGCATCCTCTTCCCCGTTTTCCTCCTCCCCGGGAAGCTGCTCTGCCGCTTCCTGATCCTTCGGGGCCGGAGTCTCTTCCTCCGGCTGCTCCGTTTCCGCGGCGGCGCTTTCTTCATTGGATACAGGACTGAGGACCTCATCAGTCAGGATCCCGGATTCCGGATCCTCCTCCGGTACTGCTGCCCCGGACGCAAACTCGGGCAGTGCAGCAGATTCGCCTTCCTCTGCGGCCTGGGTTTCCATCGCTCCTGAGGCAGTCTCCTCCGCCGCCAGCCCGTACACAGGCTGCAGCAGCATGGACAGACAAAGCCCCATGGCTAAGATTTTTCGCGTGATTCGTTTCATGGCATCTCCCCGTTTCTGATTTCTATATTTTGTGTTATACATCAACATCAAATACAATATTGAAGAAATGTTAACATAATATTACATTTATGTCAATCGTTTATGTAAAATATTTATGTAAATGTGCTATTTTTCGTTAGCTTGAATGTTATGTAAACTATGGTGCAATACAGAGATAGACATACTGTGCTTTTTGGAAGTGAGCTAAGGATTATGTAAATGATCGAACAGAACAGAAAACTTGTATTATGTTAACTTCAGCTTCCGATACAGCATGCCGGTGCACAGGATGCCGCAAAGAAGGATCCACCAGGTAAAAAACGCACTGCCCCCGGAGCCGAGATATGGCTTTAAGAAGTCTCTTAAGGGATAGCCGAGGTATTCCAGCCAGAGGATATGGGTCAGGAAGATGGGAAAGCTTAAGGAGCCCAGCCACAGCATAAGGCGGCTCTCCAGAAACGGATGGGAGGCGAGGAGAAACAGCCCCGAAAGAAGAAACACCGCGCCCACGCAGTGGATCACTTCGTAGGCCTCCGTGACTCTGTGGACATAAAAGCCGAAATGCCTGTAGAAATTCGCGGGCTCCTGCACATAGGAGGGATATCCCCCCAGATAGAGGCCTGCAATGATCAGCAAAATGGCGGCCGCAAGAGGCAGATGTTTATTGATCGCTTCCAATTTCATCTTGCAAAATCCGATCTCCTCCTGTCTGAAGCAGGTAAGATCCGCCAGCAGCACCCCCAGCACATAGCCCACATAATACCGGTCCATGCACCCCAGAGGATAGGTCAGGCAGAGCAGGAGCAGGGGATAAAAACGATATTCCCTTCTGTCGGGAATGGCTAAGAGAATGGTCAGAAAGGTGCCGAACAGAAACAGATGCAGCATCCAGAAGGGGCCCATGACCAGAGTGTCCGGCGTGATCCACTGGATCACCACGCTGTGGAGGATCAGCCCCAGAGGCGAAAGCTCCGTGGTCTTGTGGATATAATTCAGTCCCAGCACCGTGAGGCCCTTGATCAGGCACCAGTTTAACACCCCGGTGACAAACACCGGCAGAAGAAGCCTGGGATAACGCATCAGAATGATCCCTCCCAACTTCTCCCGGCAGGTCTCCTGTTTCAGGCGCATCACCCGGGAGGCGTAAATATAGGCGGAGATCACCATGAATACGCAGAGCCAGAAATTGCCTCCGGTGAAGACTCCCAGGGGATGTGTGGCAAGGGCGGTGTCCCAGCCCAGGGGAGTGGCGCTTTCCCTGTCCGTTCCAAAATAGATGGCGGGATAAAAGGCCAGCAGGAAATGGTGGGTAAAGATCAGCAGGGCCGAGAGGCCCTTCAGCCCGTCCAGCCAGAGGATATGCTTTGTGGGGGTCTTCCCGGATCCCTCCTGCCGCTCCATGTTCCCTTAGCTCCTCACCCTGCGGTCCAGAGCCCTGGCAAGCCGCATACCGGCCCACTGCAGGATCTGTACCAGGAGCACCAAAAGGATCACCGTGGCGAACATGATATCCGTCTGATAGCGGTAGTAGCCGTACTGGATGGCGATGTCTCCCAGGCCGCCGCCCCCCACGGTTCCCGCCATGGCGGAATACCCCAGGATGGTCACCAGCGCCACCGTTGCGTCTGTGATCAGGGCGGTCCTGGCTTCCGGGATCAGCACCTTTGTGACGATATTGAAATTGTCCGCTCCCATGCTCTTGGCGGCTTCCACCACCCCGGGATCCACTTCCCGGAGGGAGGATTCCACAAGCCTTGCGATAAAGGGGGCCGCGGCGATGGTCAGGGGGACAATGGTGGCCGTGGGACCGTAGCTTTTTCCCACAATGGCCCTGGTCAGGGGGATCACCAGCACCAGAAGGATCAGAAAGGGGATGCTGCGCAGGAGGTTTACGATGACATCCAGCGCCTTATAGAGCACGGCATTTGGCCGTAAGCCGTCCTTTGCGGAAAGCACCAGAAGGATCCCCATGGGCAGGCCGATCACATAGGCGATGAGGGTGGAGGCCACCGTCATGTACAAAGTGATAAGCGTATTCTCAAACAGCATGGAAATGATCTTTTCACTGAACATAATCCGTAAGCTCCTCCACATCCAGCTTCCTGGTCTTCAGATATTCCACCATGGCCTGTGCCTTTTCCTCATCCTCCGGCAGCTGCAGCACCATCTGGCCGTGGGCGATGCCGCCGATGTCCTTGGTGTCCGCCAGGAGAATGTTCACCGGAGTCCCCACCGAAAGCACCATATTGGCGATGACGGGCTCGAAGGAGGAGTTTTTTGTGAACACAATGCGGATACAGTGCTTTCCCTTTAACTCCGTCACCAGCCCCTCATGGGCACCGCTTTCCATAAAGAGCCGCTTCGCCGCATCTGTTCTGGGATGGGCAAAGACCTCCTTCACCTCCCCGGTCTCCGCCAGCACGCCGCCGTCGATGATGGCCACATGGGTGCAGACCTCCTCCACCACGCTCATGGAGTGGGTGATGATCACGATGGTGATCCCCAGCTCTTTGTTGATCCTGGACAAGAGCTCCAGAATGGATTTCGTGGTGGCGGGATCCAGGGCGCTTGTGGCCTCGTCGCATAAAAGGATCTTCGGATCCGCCGCCAGGGCTCTTGCAATGGCGACCCTCTGCATCTGCCCTCCAGAGAGCTGGGCGGGATAGACGCCTGCCTTGTCGCTTAAGCCCACAAGCCCCAGTAGCTCCATGGCCTTCTTTTTCGCCTGTTCCCCCGGCACCTTCCCGATCTCCAGGGGAAAGAGCACATTCCCCAGAACGGAGCGCTGCATCAGAAGATTAAAATGCTGGAAGATCATGCCGATGCGCTTCCTGGTGCTTCTTAACTCCCGCTCATCCATGTCCGCCAGGTTTTTTCCTTCTACATAGACATTGCCTTTGGTGGGACGCTCCAGATAATTCAGGCAGCGCACCAGCGTGGATTTTCCCGCGCCGGACATGCCGATGATGCCGTAGATCTCCCCGGCATGGATATCCAGATTGATGTCCTTTAAGGCCTCCACCTCCGCATCCTTTGTGCGGAAGGTCTTGGAGAGGCCCTCGATCCTGATCATGACTTCACTCATTGCGTTGTTGTCTGTCTCCATTCAATATTCAATACCCCTCCCCGTATGCGGATCGCTTCGCTTCTGCGAAGCTCTTACGATCCTGCGATCATCCGGCGGGCGGCTCGGGCTCCGGAGACTCCGCAGGCTCCGGCAGCATGCCTGCCACGCCGCCCCGCATGCCGATGATGGGATTTCCCCTGCCCTCCACGTAGTCCTCCGTGATGGTCACGCTGCCGATATTGTCATCCTTGGGGATCTCATACATGATATCCAGCATGAACTCCTCGATGATGGCCCTGAGGGCTCTGGCTCCGGTCTCCTTTTCCATGGCCTTTTTCGCGATGGCGGATAAGGCCCCCTCGTCGAACCTGAGGTCCACCTCGTCCAGCTCCAGAAGCTTCTGATACTGCTTTATGATGGCGTTCTTCGGCTCCTTTAAGATCTTCACCAGCATTTCCTCGGTGAGGGCCTCCAGGCAGCAGAGTATGGGCAGACGCCCCAGGAATTCCGGGATCATGCCGAATTTCCGAAGATCCTCCACCGTGGTCTGAAGCAGCAGATTCCTGTCCTTGTCGAAACGGTCCTTAAGGTCCGCCCCGAAACCGATGGAGGTCTGCTTATTTAACCTCTTCTTGATGACCTCCGGCAGCTCCGGGAAGGCGCCGCCGCAGATAAAGAGGATGTTTCTGGTGTTCACCGTCACCACCGGGACCATCATGTTCCGGGAGCCTCCTCCCACGGGGACCTCCACCTCGGAGCCCTCCAGCAGCTTTAACATCCCCTGCTGCACGGATTCCCCGTTCACGTCCCTGGCGGTGGAATCCCGCTTTCTGGCCACCTTGTCGATCTCATCGATGAAGACAATGCCCTTTTCCGCCCGTTCCACGTCATTATCCGCCGCCAGAAGGAGCTTGGAGATCACGCTCTCCACATCGTCCCCGATGTAGCCGGCCTCCGTCAGGCTGGTGGCGTCCGCAATGGCCAGGGGCACGTCCAGAAGCCTGGCCATGGTCCGCACCAGATAGGTCTTGCCGCTGCCGGTGGGACCCACCATCAGGATATTGGATTTTTCGATCTCAATGGAGTCCACGGCATCATGAGCGATGCGCTTATAGTGGTTGTACACCGCCACCGCCATGATCTTCTTGGCCTTTTCCTGCCCCACCACATATTCGTCCAGCTTCTCCTTAATCTTGTGGGGGGCCGGGATATTGTCGATGGAAAACACGGGATCCGGCCGTTTCTCCTGCTTTTTGGGCTTCACCTGCCGCTTGCCGGGGAAGAGATTCTCAAAGCCGAAGCCGTTCATCATATCCGAAAGATTGATGAAGCTGACCTTGGGAGAGCCGCTGCCGGGGGCCTTGTCCTTCTTTCCTTCCTCTCCCCCTTCTTCCCTGCCCTCCTCCGTATTCTGGGCGTTCTTTGCCCTGGTGATGGCCTCTGTCTGGCCCACCACCTCATCCATGAGCCGGTGCATGCAGTCGTTGCAGATATGGACCCCTCCGGGCAGATGGAACATCCCTCCGGTAACGGAATCCGGCCTGGAGCAGAAATAGCAGATATCCTGGTGACGGCCCTTATCCTCCGGGTGAGTGTCTTTTCCCGGAGTGCCGCCTTCGGAGGGCTTCTCCTGCTTCTTCTCCGTATGCTCCGCGATATCCTCCAGCTTCATTTCGTCAATGTCCTGAAAATCGTCCTGATTCACAAATAATCCTTTCTCAATTCCCTGTTTGCATAAACTGTATGTTTCATTTAGCACTCAGACGCTTCGATTTACATAAATCGATCATTCGGTCCTGTCCGGCTCTATGGTTTGCACCGTGTCGAATCGAATTGTCCTCCGTGAATACACTCCTGTCGATCGGCACATGATTTACACAGTCTCTCTGCGGCTTACTGCCGCTGCCCCAGAGTCACCTCCACCTGATAGCTTCTGTAGCCGCCCTGGCTCCTGCGCATATACTCCACCTGGCAGATGGAGCCGATGGGACAGTAGGACAGCACCTCTGTCAGCTCCTCCAGCTTCTTCACCCTCTGGCCGTCGAAGGAGGTGATCACATCTCCCTCTCTTAAGCCCGCGAAATCTGCACCGGAGCCCACGATAATGCCCGTGATATACACGCCCTCCGGCAGTCCGTAGAACGTGATGGCCTCTTCGGACACAGTGGCCCCCGTGATCCCGAGGAAGCCCTTTTCACTATCCGATACCCGGTTTTTGGTCTCGCTCTGCATCAGCTCCGCGATGATGGGCCTGGCCGCGGAAATGGGGATGGCATAGCCCATGCCCTCCACGGAGTTTCCCCCCAGCTTATTGGAATTGATGCCGATGACCTCTCCCCGGATGTTTAACAGCGCCCCGCCGGAATTGCCGGGATTGATGGCGGCGTCCGTCTGGATGAACAGCCCCACCTCGCCGCCCACTTCTTCGTTCTCGTAGCCCTGGATCGCCCGGTTGACGGCGGAAATGACCCCCACCGTCACACTCTGGCCATACCCCAGGGCATTTCCGATGGCAATGGCGGGCTCTCCCACCACCAGGGCATCGGAATCCCCTAAAGAGGCCACTGCGATCTGTCCCATGGTGCCCTGGGCCAGGGACGCAATGGGGACCGAGATGACCGCCAGGTCCATGGAACGGGCAGTGCCCTTGACCCGTGCCTCCGCCGTGGACTCGTCGCAGAATACCACCGTCAGCTTCGTGGCGGACTCCACCACATGGTAATTGGTCACCAGCAGGATCTCGTCGTCGCTCTCGCCGACGATGATGCCGCTGCCGGAGGCCTCCGCTTCCTGTTCATAGGTCTGCCCCCAGAAGGAGGCGGTTTCCACATAATGGTTCGTGATGGCCACCACCGCGGGCATGACCTTTTCCGCCACCCGCGTGACATCGGAGGCAGCATAGTACACCACCTCCTCCTTAGCCTTCGCTTCCGGAGCGCTTTCGGCTGTCTCCTCTTCCCCGGCTTCCTGCGAAGCCTCAGGCCTTACAGGCTCCTCACCGGGTGCTTTAGCCTGTTCCTCCGGCAGGGTCCTCTGAATCCTTCCGGACTCCGGCAGCTCCACCTTCGGTGTCTCGTATAGGCCGTTTTGCCGCTCCCCCCTGTTCTCCTGCACCGCACCTGTGTCCCGGTTTTCCTGCAAGGCGCTGCCTTCCCGGTTTTCCTCCAACAGGTCCCAGAGGCCGGTGTATCTTGCCACCACCACGCCTCCGGCCATGGCGAAAACGCCGAATAAAAGCCCCAGAAACACGGCGAATATGGTTTTCTTAAGGAACTCGGAAAAAGTCATGTTTCAAAGTATAGCATAAGCCTTTCGATTTGTCATGGAACCCCGGCTGCGGGGGCAGGCCGTGAGCAAAAAAAGTCCCAACAGGGGTTGGGACTTTTTCAGGGAGAAAAGAAAAAATTATGTAAACTAATGGGTTAAGCCTGTTTACCACCCGAAGCCCGGGATCTCAAAGGGAATATAGCCGCCGAATTCTCCGAAGTCAAAGGGCACTCCGTAGCCGCCCTGCTGCTCTTCGCTCTGGCCCTCTTCAGGAGCTGACTCGCTGCTCTCGTCATTGCTGCCCCGCTGTCTGCCGTAGCCGGGAAGGCCTGCGCCCTGGTCCGGGCGGCCCTGATATGCGCTGTCATCCTGATCCTGCTCTTTGTCATTTTCTGCATTCCCGGTGTTTGCCTGGAGGGTCACACTCAGGGTCTTCTCTTCATATTCCCCGTTTTCCATCCGCATGACCTGGACATCCACTGTCTCACCCGCGCTGTAGTAGGTCAGCTTGTCCACCAGGTCGTTGGCGCTCTGGACTGTGATCCCGTCGAATTTCACGATGATATCCGCCTGCAGAATTCCTGCCTTGTCCGCTGCGCTTCCGGAATCCACACCGGTCACATACACCCCCAGAGGCAGATTGTAGCCCTGGGCAAACTCGGAGGAAACGGTCATGACGCTGATGCCCAGCCGTCCCTGTTTGTCCTCATCCACCACGTCCCGGATCTCTCTGCTCTCCAGCTCCGAAAGGATGGGCTGTGCCATTGAGATGGGAATCGCGTAGCCCATGCCCTCGATCTCCTCAGAGGCGAACTTGGCGGAATTGATGCCCACCACCTCGCCTCTCATATTAAAGAGGGCGCCGCCGGAATTGCCGGGATTGATGGCTGCGTCCGTCTGGATCAGGCTGGTGGCCATATTGTCCATGGTGATCTTTCTGTCCAGCGCGGAAACGATGCCGGAGGTAACGGACTGGCCGTAGCCTAAGGCATTGCCGATGGCCACCACCTCTTCGCCTACCTTTAAGCTTTCGGAATCCCCCATGGCGGCGATGGTGATCTTTTCCATCACATCCGTGGGGATATCGTTTAAGTTCACGGCCACCACCGCCAGGTCATTTACCACATCCGTGCCCTTTACCAGGGCTTCATAGACCTGGTCCTCGTCGTCTCCCACGCAGACGGAAAGCTCCTTGGCTCCCTGGACCACATGGTTGTTGGTGGCGATGAGAAGCTCCGTATCATTCTTTGCGATGACGATGCCGCTTCCGGCCCCCTCGCTTTCCTGTTCCATGGTGCCGAACCAGCTCTGGACCTCCACCACCCCCTTATTGGTGATGGCAACCACGGAGGGCATACACATCTCCGCGATCTGGGACACGGTGTAGGTCCTGCCGGAGGAAACCCCTGTGGTAAGCCCCGCGGGGATCGCCGTTTCCGCTTCCTTTTTCTCCGGCTGGACCGCCTGGGTGGCGGGAATCTGCTCCAGGGCCTCCGTCGTGCTGTTCATCTGTGGAGCCTGGGCTGCCTGTTCCTGTGCCGGGGCCGCTCCCGTTCCCAGAAACCTTGTGCCGGCATACTGAACACCTGTAAAGGTGGCGCCTCCCACCAGACCGAAGACCAGGCCTGCCGCAATGGCCCTGCGGATGGGATGGGGCTTCTTTTCCTTCTTCGGCTTTTCCTTACGGGCGGCCTCCTTCCGGGCTGCCCGCTCGTTAGGCTCCGGAGGATTGATCTGGGAGGCGTACTCGAATGGCCTCTCATAATTCCCGGGCTGAGTGGGATTGACATTTCCCCACTGCGGCGTCTGATGCGCATCCTGCGCTGTTTTCCCTTCCTGCTGCGCCCGGGTGTAAGCGGAATTTGCTTCCCCTGCTGTCTGCTGCGGGGTCTGCGATGTGTTCGCAGTCTGCGGGGCAGAGTTCTGAGTTATGTTAACTCCCTGCTCCCTCCCGGTCAGATCACTCATATAGCTGTTCCAGCCGCTGCCGAAAAGATCATTATTATTGTTATCCATAATAAAACCTCCCTGTATCTGTTCATCAGTTTCCGGTTTCCGATGATGCGGAACTGTTGCCGAAGACGCTGCCGTTCATGCTGATCTCTCAAATAACGGCAGGATCTGCTTCGTGATGGTTCCATGATACAGGGAGGGTTTGTCAGCTTTTTGAAAAAAGTGTGTACTTTTTGTGTTCTATTCCACCGTCACGGACTTTGCCAGGTTCCTGGGCTTATCCACATCCAGCCCCTTCCCCACGGACACGTAATAGGCGAAAAGCTGCAGCGGGATAATGGCCAGGCTGTTCGCGAACACCGGGACTGTCTCCGGGATATAGATCACATAATCCGCCACCTCTTCGATCTCCGTGGCCCCTTCCGTGGTCACAGCAAGGACAAACGCGCCCCTGGCCTTCACCTCCACCATATTGCTGATAGTCTTATGCAGGAGCGACGGCTGGGTGGCCACCGCCGCCACCAGAGTCCCCTCCTCGATGAGGGAGATGGTGCCGTGCTTTAATTCCCCGGCGGCATAGGCCTCGGAGTGGATATAGGAGATCTCCTTTAATTTCAGGGAGGCCTCCAGGGCGATGGCATAGTCAATGCCCCTGCCGATAAAGTACACATCCTTGGCCCCCACATAGCGGTTGGCGAAGAACTGGATCTTTTCCCGGTTTGCAAGAAGCATTTCGATCTGCTCCGGCAGCTTCATCAGGGCCGAGATCAATTCCTCCATCTGTCCTTCATTCAGCTGGCCCTTTGCCTGCCCCAGCTCCATGGCCAGCAGATAGAGGGCAATGAGCTGGGCGGAATAGGCCTTGGTGGTGGCCACGGCGATCTCCGGTCCCGCCTGGATATACAGGACCCGGTCTGCCTCCCTGGCAATGGAGCTTCCCACCACATTCACGATCCCCAGAACGGAAAAGCCTCTGCGCTTCGCTTCCCGCATGGCCTCCAGCGTGTCCAGAGTCTCCCCGGACTGGCTGATAACGATCACCCTGCTGCCCTCCTCCAGGATAGGATCCCGGTAGCGGAATTCACTGGCCAGATCCACCTCCACCGGGATCCTGGCCAGGGTCTC
>CAMNLO010000036.1 GCA_946543095.1 uncultured bacterium | reverse complement strand
GGAGAAGGTCCTGTCGGTCTTCTGCGCCTTCAGCCGCTCCACCCAGCGGCACATGTCTCCCACATGGGCCCTGTAGCGCTGCTCCTGGTATTCCGAAGCGCGAAGCAGCTTTCCCACCGCCATGCGGTTCGGAAAATCCGCAGGATCGGAGGACCCCTTCAGATAGTTCTTCAGGCTTTGCCGAAGTGCCTGAATATCCTCCAGCTGCTCCCCGATGGCGTTTTGCAAAGCTTCCGCGCCTTCCTCAAAGGAAACGGCGGCCTTTCGCTTTTCCGCGAATTGATTGACTTTTTCGGTCAAGCCCGTAAGGAAGCCCTTTAACGCATCCTTATTCTTTCCCACAGGCTCCCTGAGATCCCCGATGAGATGCTCCAGGGGAAGCAGAAGACCGGTGGGATTTGCGGGCTCTGACAGGGCGTTCCCGTTGCGCGCGATATTCTCATCCAAAAGCCTGTGAAGGCCCTGGGACTGGCTCTGGGCGTAGGCCGCAAGGTCATCCGGGCGCTCCAGGATCCGCTTTAAGTCCTCATCGGTTTTAAAATTATTCCTGCCCTGCGCTGCATCTCCCTGCCGGCGGATCTCGGCCCGTTTCGCCGAGATCTGATCCTTCAGGCTCTGAAGCCTGGTGGCGAGGGCTGCCCGTTCCTCTTTCCCGATGAGCCCCACCAGCATTTTGTCCACATCATCGGCATTTAACCGGAGGATATTCTCCGCCAGCTCCTCGCTCATCCAGGCATTGCCCAGATCTGGAAACTCCCCGGCCCCCGTCCCGAAGCCATGCTCCGCGATCCTGTGGGAAAGGCCCTGGATCTGCCCCAGCACGGGGCCTCTTGCGGTCTCCGTTTTGTCCGATAACAGCTCGCCCGCTGCGGTGCCGTAAACCTCCTTGCGCTTTCCCAGCTCCACGCCGCAAAGATAATCCAGAAAGGGCATTGCCAGAAGGCCCTTTAAGTGCTCCGGGCCGTAGGTGGTTTTCTTATCAGGCAGTAATTCCGCCCCGGGACGCCGGGTATTCCTGTCCTCCTCACGATAGTCGGAAAGGGGCTTTTTGGTAACGCCGGAGGTGATGCAGCCCACCACCGTCTTGCCGTTGATAATCATGGTGGTCATCCGGGTGTTCATCTCTCCGCCGCCGGCCAAAGCGCCGATGCCCAGCTTCTGGGCAAGCCTGCTCATGGCCACCACCTTCCGGCATTCCTCCAGCTCCTTCGCGTCTCTTGCGTAGGTGATGACCTCCCGGACTCCCGTATCCCTGTGGACTAACTCCGCCGTATGACTATGGGCGTCGATCCGGACATCCATCCGGTCCCTGTCGCTCTTTACGGTCCGCATTTTGCCGTGATGCAGGATCTCATCCCAGGAAAGCCTTACATTTGGAAGGTCCGCGTGGAGGGCCTTTGCCTCCTCAAAGCAGTTAAAGGCGGAATCCTCCAGCATGTCAAGCTCTGCCCTTGCTGCCTGCAAAAGCTTTTTTGCCATGGATTTCCGGGCTCTTCCGGCAATGGTCCAGGGATGCTGATGTCCCGCAAGATACACCTCGCAGGAATCAATGAGCCCCTGGTATTTCTCATGCATTTCCCCGCACCTTTGGCGGATGTCTTCATGGTTTGCAAACCGGACCGTCTGGGAAAAGGTGTTCGTCAGGGCCGTCAGATCCCGCTTCAGCCTCAGCATATCTTCGGAATCTTTTCCGTTATAGCGTTGGTATTTCCAGAAGGTGAAGAGCTCCTCCTTCATGGTCTGAATGCTGTAGCCGCTGGTAATGGAAATATAAGCGGGGGAGGCGTCCGCTCCGGAAAGCTGCCGCACATTTCCCACCTGCTCTCCCGCCTCCTGCTCCGGAGGAAGGAGAGCATCCACCCGGGAGCGGAAATCCCGAAGCTGCTGCTCTTTTTTGTCCAGAATCCTTGCGGGATCCAGAAGCTGCTCCCTGTCCGCAAGGCTTACAAGAGGTGCGTTTGCTTCAGCCAGCTCCTCTTTGGTCCTGTGGATGGTCTCGCCCTTCTGATGCTGAACGTATAACAGATCCGAACTGTCCATAGTGTTGTCCTTCCGGTGCTACTGATAGAGGAAGCCTGCGTATTTTCCGAACTGGGAGCCGTCGATCATACGGCCCAGTTTTTCGAATTCGTACTTCATTGCCTTCACGATATGCTTCGGCTGAAGCTCTGTCCCCTCCGCCCCTGCCATGTAGGCGGCGCTGTAGAGGATGGCCTTGATATTGCTGCCGGAAAGCTCGAAGGAATCCGCCAGGAACTTGAAATCGATGTTCTTCGCCATGGGAGTCTCCTTCGGCAGGATGCTGGTCCAGAGCTCCAGCCGCTCCGCCTCATTGGGGCTCTCCAAATGCACTGCGTAGGTGAGACGCCTGACAAAGGCCTGGTCGAAATTATTGAAGAAATTGGTGGCCAGAATGGAAATGCCGCGGTATTCCTCGATCTTCTGCAGAAGGTAGGCGGTCTCCGCGTTGGCGTATTTATCGTTGGAGTCGTTCACCTCGGTCCTTTTGGAAAACAGCGCATCCGCTTCGTCGAAGAAGAGGATCACATTCGCCCGGGAGGCCTCCTGAAAGATCATCCCCAGGTTCTTTTCCGTCTCCCCGATATACTTGGAAAACAGCTGGGATAAGTCCACTCTGTAGAGGGGAAGCCCCACCTCTCTTGCCACCACCTGGGCCGCCATGGTCTTGCCGGTCCCGGGAGGGCCGTAGAGGAGGATGCTGACACCGTTTCCGTAGGCGTTCTTTTTCTTTAAGCCCCACTTGTCTCCGATGCGGTTTCTTAATTTATAACGGTTGCAGGCGGTTTTTAAGACCTTGCGCTGGGAATCCTGCATGGTGATGTCTTCCCAGTCATACACAGGCCGGATCTCCGATGCCAAAGCGCCGAAGCGCACCGTATTCTGGCGGAGGATCGCCTGGATCAGCATTTCTCTTGAGACCTTTGGATCTCCGGATGCTTCCTTCTTTTCCTTTGCCGTTTTGGACCCCCGGAGAGAGATCTCTTCGCCCTTCTCCCGGGAAGCATCGGCCGAGGAAGCCGCAAGGGTGATGGCGTAATCCGCCGCCCGCTCGATCTCTCCGAAGGAAATCTCATAGCAGTCCGCGATGTCCTCCAGGAACACATCCTCCTCCAGTAAAGACTCCGGCAGGAAGGATTTCCAGAGCGTGCACCTGGCATCCACCTCTGGCTTTTCCAGGGGGATGGCGGGCAGTCCCCGCTCGATAAAGAATTCCGGCAGCTTCGCATAGTCGCAGATGGCGGCCGGAGGCTCTCCCGGCAGGATAAAGTGCATCTGCTTCAACAATAAAAAGGCGGCTCTCGCCTCCTGCTCCGCCTCCGGCATCCGGATCAGAAGCCGTCCCGGATGCAGCCTCCTGCGGATCATCAGCTCCTGGAGGCCATAGGCAAAATGCTCGTATTTCCGCTCCTTCGGGGGAATGGTACGCAGATCCAGGATATAGAGACACTCTCCGTTTTCCGCTGCGTTCCGGTATTCCAGATAGCGGTCAAAGGAAAAATCCGTGGTCTCCAGGGCATAATAGCCTTCCTTATCCGCAGCCGCAGCCGCAGCGCCATAGATCTTTTTCCGGCAGGGCTCCAGCTCTTTCGCAAACACATCGCTGCCGGGATACTCTTCGGAAAAACCCCCCTTCCAGAAAGGAGTTTCGTCCGGGAGTCCCAAAAGGGCGTTCGCCATCATGGGATGAAGCTTTAACACCCGTCTTAAGGGAAAGGGTGCCGTCTCCTCCTGTTCCATCAGCCAGAAGAACCTGGAGAGATCGCCTTCCGGTTTAAACAGATCCTCCGGCAGCGATCCGCCATCCGCCTCCATGGCCTTCCACACAGTTTCCAGAAGGCCGGTGGTGGGTTCCCTGTCCATGATCTGATCCTGGAGATAGCCGTAGATCCGCTCGTATTTCCGGTCGATCCTGACAGCCATGGCCAAAAGCACCGCGATCCGCTCATACTCCCCCAGGGAAAACTTCTCAAAAATCTGTTTCATGGGAGTGAAGCTGTCCTTTGCATTGCTGCGGGAACGGATCAGCTCCATGGCATCGTAATACTCGGCAAAGAAGCTTCCGTCCTCCACGTCCCGAAGCAGCGGGGCCGTGGAAAAATACTGCTTCATTTCCGATTCCGTGATCACAAGGCCCCTGGAAAAAGGCTTCTTTTCCTTATAGAAGCCTTTTCTCTCCAGACAGCGCTCCAGCAGCATGTCCAGAAGGGTGATATAATCCCCCAGTTCCTCTCCCGGCTCGTAAGGGACCCCTTCCTGATCCGGGTCAAAATAATCCGTATAACAATACATACCTTATCCTTTATGCCTGTGCCTTTGGTTTCATCCCGATCAGATAGGATTTGAAGGAGTACCCCTTTTCACCGATCTGTCTCCAGATATCGTCATCGGGATTGTATTTCTTCTCATTCAGCTTCTTATCCGCACTGAAGACTCTCTGCAGATTTCTTAAGCGCTTCTTGGCCAGCTCGATCTGGGCCGGGGTCAGAAGCCCTGCCATCTCCACCTCCAGAGTCGATTCCTTCATTTCAATGATACGTTTGGACAGCTCAGGATCCATGGCTTCAAAAAGAGTCCTGAAATGATCCTGCTGCTGCTCGTCATTTCCCTCCTCATCATCCGCCTTGGGGGGCTCTGCCTTCCGGGCGAAATTCTGGATGCTGAAGGTGTTTGTGTCCTTGTCCGCCACTCCTTCCCCAAAGGAAATGCTGTTGTCATAGCCTTTCACGGACTTTACAAGGGCTCCCTCCGCGTCGGAGTCATACTCCACCAGGATATTGTCCATTTTCCGGCCCATATTGTTGCAGAGATAATCCAGGACCTGCAGATTGGTCAGCTGTTTTGTGGCTTCGGGACTGTACCTGACATGTTTCCCATCTTTCTCCATTGTTTCAGCCAGCTCTCCGAGAGGCGTGCCCTTTCTGCCTTCGGAATAAACGCCCAGCTTCTTTGCGTCTCCGCCCTGGGAATACCCTGCCATCTCTTTTTGGACGATATCGCCTACTCCGAGGCTTTCGGCAAGCCTGCTCATGGCCACGCCCATCAACGCGGTTTTCGTCCCCATCTTTATCCCCGCCGTATTGCGGATAAAATCATTCTGCGCTTTGACCTTCAGGGCCGGCTCCAGAGCTTTCACCAGCTTTTCCTTGTCCACCGCCTCAACCCTTGTCCAGAAAGGAAGCTTCTTATAATTCTTTCCAAGGATCGCGGGAATCCCATCCTTACTGCCTTCAGAGAAGGCATCCTCCTTCAATTGCAGGATGGCTCCAAGGATCGCATCCCTTTTCTTGTCAGGCGCCCATCCAAGGGCCTGTTTAAATGATTTCACCATCGCCATCTGATCCTGCATCTGCTGCAGTTCATCTCCGCCAATACCCTTCTGCGGAGCATCCTGGACCGCCTTTTCCTGGGATGCCAGATAATCACTCAGTATGCCGAGAGGATTTCGTACCCTGAACTGCGTCGCATCCTCATAGCCGGTGCCTTCCCCGGCATCCGCCGCGAAAACATTCTCCATCACCTCCGACCACTTATGATCCTGCCCCAGTGTGTTGTTCTCCTTGTGGAACTGCAGGAATTTTGCACTCTGAGCCTCCAGATGGATATGCTCTGCGATCAGCCTCCTGCGTAGAATCTGCACGGCGGACGTGGATTCTTTGAAGATCCCCGCATTTTCGCCGAGCATGAGATTGCTGGCCCTCAGGGCAGTTGCATACTTTCTTTTGACCTCCGGCAGCTTTTCCTGAAACGTCGCCGGATCCTTGGGCATGGTTTCTCCCAGTGTCTCGTTCAGGAGGGTAATGGATTTGATAAAAGCCTCATGAACCTTCTTCTGCCTTCCTTGCAGCCCGGGTCCCGCCTTTTCCGCATCCTCGTTCACTCTCTTAGATGTGCCGTTGATCAATGCCGGTAAGGCGCTCTTGAACATCGGCCCTTCGACCCGGATATTTTTCATCTTAATGGCAGAGGGCTTTTCTTCCTTCGCCGCGGCATCAACGTCATCCTCCTTCGGCTTCTCTTCGTCCTCCTTTTCCTTCAGGGCATCCTTCTGCTTCTCACCGGCTCCCTGAGCCTTCTCATTGTCCCCGGGCTTCTGCTCATCACCGCCCTTAGGCTTATCTCCATCGCCGTCCTGGGCCTGGGGTTCTCCCTCCAGCATATCCTCCGGATTGATCTGAACCTCCACAGGCTTTGCGGAAAGGACGTAGATATCCCCCCACTTGTGGTCCTCCTCCAGCTTTCCTCCCCGCTGCAGATACATAGCGGTGAGACTTGCTTTCGGGACAGCCCCCGATGCCATGCTCACGGACAGATTCCAGATGCTGCGCACCAACGCCAGCCTGTCCTCGCCTTTTCCGGTCTTCGGATTCTTATGGGTGGACACATAGGTCCTGCAGCTGTTGCCGAGCATCCGGAGCATTCCTGCCATAGCCGCTGCGCCGCCGTTGATCCCGTCCACGGTCTTGGGCATATTCCCATTCATTGCGTCGATCACTGTCTCCATCTGGTTCTTCACCATGGTCATGATGGCGGAATCCTTGCCGCCGGTATCACCGATGGCATCCAGATAGCCCTTTAAGGCTTCACATTCCGGGATCTCAGCGATCTCTTCCTCTTCCTCTTCTTCTCCCTCCTCTTCCATTTCGATCTCGGGAGGCTCTGCCTCTTTCTTTGTGAAGATGCCCTTGATCTTGCTGCCAAGGCCCTTGATCTTGCTGCCGAGCCCCGCAAAGAAGCCTCCTAATCGGGCCCCCATCCCCTGTTTGGGCTGGACGGCCTCTTCGACTGCCTCGTCCACAGCCTCTTCTTCGTTTCCTTCTTCCTTCGGTTCTTCTTCGTTTCCTTCTTCCTTCGGCTCTTCCTCAGCCGGCTTTTCTTCGTTCGGTTTCTTCTCTCCTTTGCCCTGCTCCTTCTCTTCCTCTTCGGGCTCCATCTCGTCCATTTCGATCTCTTCAGGTTCCTTCTTCTTACTGAAGAGGCCCTTGATCTTGCTGCCTATGGCGGCACCGGCGCCTTTGATCTTATTCCCCAGCCGCTGATACCATGTTCTCCCGGGAGCGGCCTGAGGCCGGTTTTGCCGAGGCTCTTCTTCCTGCTGTGCCTGATCCTCCTCATTCTGATCTTCGGCCTGCTCTTTGACTTCCTCCTCGACCTCTGCTTTTTCCTCTTCCTCCTCGTTCAGATCCTCCAGCTGTATCTCCGGGGGATTGTTCTTTTTCCTGCTGAAGAGGCCCTTGATCTTGCTGCCGAGAGCGCTGCCGGCACCTTTGATCTTGCTGCCAAGCCCTGAAAAAAAGCCTCCGAGCCTTGCCATCGTCCCCTGTTTGGGCTGTGCGGCCTCCTGCCCGGGCTCATTCTCCCGGATCAGCTGATCTTCTTCGTCATCCTCCTTCATCTGCTCCGTGTCATCGGGGAGCTCTCCCTCCAGGTTCTTGATTTCCCGATCTTCGTCGGTTTCTTCCACAGTTCCGACTTCTTTATCGAGTTTCTCTACCTCCTCTTCGACTTCCTTTTGTTCCTCTTTACTTAGGATAAGATCTCCATTTTTATCGAATTTGGGCTGTTTGATCGTAAACTCCGGCTTAAATAAATCCGGATTCTCTTCCACCTCCTTCTGTAACGCATCGAAGTCAGCATCATCATTAGCCTCATTCCCCATGCCAAGCTTCTGATCGGCAGAAGGCAGCCCGCCCTTTTTCGGCGGCTTATGGGCGTCATCCAATAAAGGATCGTCAAAGTCTGTGAGCTTGAGCTTTTTTTGTCCTTCCATAGCTTACCCCTTTGCCTTCCCGAAGATCAGATCCGCGTAGGGTTCGAAATCGGATCTGGTGAACACCTTGCCCACCTTTACGAACTCATATTTGACCGCCTGAAGGTAGTGCACCATATGCACCTTCTTGTCTGTATTCTCCGGATCCGCCACGGCCAGGAAGGCCGCGTTCAGGATGCAGTTCTTGATATTACCACCCACCAGCTCGTACTTTTCCGCAAGATACCGGATATCCACATCCGCTGCCAGAGGCGTGTCCTTGGGGATGGTGGTGGTCCAGAGCATTTCCCTGGTGTCCACATCCGGGAACTGGAATTCCACGATGTACTTCATCCTTCGGAAGAAAGCCGGGTCGATATTGTGCTTGTAGTTGGTGGCCAGAACGGAGACCCCGTCATAGCCTTCCACCTCCTGCAGAAGCAGTGCGGTCTTATTGTTGTTGGAGGCCTGGTTGGAGCCGCCGTCGTCGGAACGCTTGGCAAACAGCGTATCGCACTCATCGAAGAATAAGACCACGTTGCACTTCTTGGCTTCCCGGAAGATCATGGAGATGGATTTTTCCGTTTCACCTACATACTTATCGATAACCTTGGAAAGATCCACGCGGTAGAGCTCCAGGTTCAGCTCGTGGGCGATCACCTGTGCGCACATGGATTTACCGGTACCGGGTGCTCCGAATAAGAGGATCGAAAGCCCGCGGCCGTAAGGATATTTCTTGGTGTAATGCCAGCCGTCGTAGACGTCCTTTCGGAAATTCATCTGGTCGATGGCATGCTCCAGGGTCTCCCTCTGGTCCCTGTTCATGACGATATCCTCGAAGCCGAAATTGGCGGGGATCTTGGAGGCCTTCTGGGTCAGCTCCGAGCTCATCTGGGCGTAGCACCCCTGGAAGAGAACGGCCCTGGAGATCAGGATCTCCTTCTTCATCGTGGCAAGGCTTCTTGCGTGGAATAGGGCGGATTTGATCTTACCGGGAGTGAACAGGAATTTCGTGGCCATTTCCAGCTTGTCCACATCATCTCCCAGCTGGTATTTCTCCGAGAAGTAGTTCCAGCACTTCTCTCTTTCCGCCGTGTTGGGCGTGGGGATCTCCAGCTCCGTGACCTGCTCCTTGGTGATATCCCTCATGGCCAGCTTCTCGCGGCTGACCACAAAGACCGTCACCTTCTTGTCCAGAAGCTTGGCAAAGGCCAGGTCCATATAGCCGTAGTATTTTTCCTTTTCATCCTCCCTGAACTGCAGCTCGTCCAGAACCGCGCAGGAATTGGTCAGGATACACTCTCTGGACAGGGCCCACAGAGCCTTTTCCACAAACTGGAAATCGTAGATGAACAGCTTTTTGCAGTTCACTGTAACGGCGCCGATGCCGTTTTCCAGGGCGAAATGCCGGATAAAGAATTTGCGGCCGCTGCCCTCGTCCCCGAAATAAGAGAAGATCCGGACTCCTTCATTATAGGAGATCTTCATGGCATCCAGCTGTCCGTCATTGGCCAGGATGGGATCCAGATCCGTGTCCTCCGTTAACATCTTGAAGAAGCGGATATAGTTCTCATCCAGCCGCATGGGATGTCTGCCGAAGAGGAAGTCGATGATCCTCTTGTCCGGAGACACCACGGTGGAGAAGGGCATGCTGTTCACCACATGCAGATCCAGTATCGGAAGGAGCTGCTCCAGGCACACGGACATATCGCCGTAGGCGCCGGTGATGGAGAAGCTTAAACCGTAATAGACCCTGGCGGCGGACTCGATGGTGGGAGATGCCAGAACGCTGTTTTCGTTAACGATCTGGAAAACCCCCGCATAATCCGTCTGGGTGGAGGAAAGCACTGCGGAGGCGAAGGTGTAGATCGTGAAGGTCTCGAAGTTCAGCTTCTTGCACAGCTCGTAGAAGGGAAGGCTGATCCCCGCCTCCAGTGTGGCCTCGGCGCGGCTTTTGATGTATTCCATGATCTCCGCGGCATTCTTCGGGGCGGAGGACCGTTCGGAGCCGGAGGATGCTTCGGAAGAGCTTCCGGAATCTTCCTCCTCCACGTCCATGGGCGTCCCGGAGAAATCGGAAAACAGGGCCAGAAGATCATTGTCGATCTCGGGGAAATCCCCCTCCTCCTCGTCCTCCTCGCCCTCGCTCTCCGTGCTTATGGTCTGGAGCTCAAAGCTTTCCAGCTTTGCCTTACAGACATCGCTGGCGATCTCCAGATCGGGGTACAGCACGTTTTTGTATCCGCCCTGCCCGGAGGCGAAGACGGTCTTCATTTCTCCAAGATAAGAATCCAGACTACGGTTCACACAATCGAATACATACTGCATGTACTCCCCGTAGTCCTTGAAGGGCTGTCCCTTCAGCGCCTCGTCATACTTTCCCATGGAT
>CAMNLO010000035.1 GCA_946543095.1 uncultured bacterium | reverse complement strand
GCCTTCGATATCCTTGAGGGCAAGCAGGTCGAGCAGGTCCAGCTGGTTCTGGGCACCCGCGCCACCAATGACGACATTGAGGATATCTTAAAAGAGGTTCCCCTGTGGGGTAATGACTACGCGGATTATTGATGCCGGGACGGGCCATGCGGGCCCCGGCTGAAAACGATCTGATCTCTTTTGGGGGCGAGGCATTTGCCTCGCCCCCATTGCTTCATACGGAAAAGACAAAGCGATCAGTACCATTCTATTTGGGAAGGATTATCAAAAAAGGGAGGGAGGAACACGGTAGTGTCAGGCGGACTGAAACGTTTTCTCAACGACAATAAGCAGCTTCTGATCATGATCGGTGTGATCGCGGGCATGTTTATCATACTTTCCTTAACGGTTAACAATTTCTGCACCGTGCGAAATCTTACGAATCTCCTGCAGCAGATCGCACCGATCGCCATCATGTCTGCTGGAGCCACCTACGTGCTGGTGATCGGCGGGATGGATATTTCCAATCCTGCGGTCATGGCTGCTGCCGCCGTGGTGGGGGTGTACTACATGACGACCCTGGGGGGCAATCTTGTGGCAGGCGCCTTTGTCATCCTTCTGACGGCCGCCTTTATGGGACTGATCAACGGTTTTGCCATCGCGAAGCTGAAAATGGTTCCCATGGTGGTCACGCTTTCCATGATGACGGTGGGCACCGGACTTGCCACGATCTTAAGCGGCACCCGGGGGCTTCCCACACTGCCGGCGGAATTTTCGGATTTTCTGAACAAGTACACGGTGATCGTCATCCTGCTGGCAGTTGTGATCATTCTGGATTTCATTCTGGTAAGGACAAAATTCGGCAGGATGCTTTATTACATTGGAAATAACGCCAAAACGGCGAGAATATCCGGTATCGACAGCGAAAAGATCACCATGATCACCTACACCATCAGCGGCCTCTGCGCCGGCATCGCGGCTGTGATCAACACTGCCTCCATCGCCACGGCCAGAGCGAACATGGGACCCCAGTCCCAGATCCTGGATATCATCAGTGCGGCGGTCATCGGAGGGGTGAACCCCAACGGCGGCAGCGGCAGGGTCAGGGACGCGGCTCTGGGCGCGGTGCTGATCGTGGGGCTGACCAACGTGATGAATCTTTTGGGTGTATCGGATTATTATACGACAATGGTCAAGGGCGCCATTGTGATCGGCGCAATGGGTATCGCTTCCTTCAGGGTGCACCTGGCTGCAAAGAAAGGAGCGTGACATATGGGTGAGCAATTGTCTTTGGAATTTAAGAATATCAGCAAGACCTTTCCCGGGGTAAAAGCCCTCTCCAATGTGTCATTCAAGGCACAGCCCGGCAAGGTGTGCGGTCTTGTGGGGGTCAACGGCGCCGGGAAGTCCACACTGATGAACATTCTGGGCGGGATCCATCAGCCCGATGAGGGGGGAGAGATCCTGATCAGCGGACAAAGGGTGGTGATCGAAGACCCGAAGGCCGCCACCAGAAACGGCATCGCCTTTATCCAGCAGGAGGTCCAGGCCTTCGACACCATGACCGTGTACGAAAACATCCTGGCCTCGGATCTGGATAAATGGTGCAAAAAGAAATCCCTGATCCTGGACCGCTCCGCCATGAAGGCAGAGGCACAGAAATATCTGGATGCCATGGACAGCCGTATTGATGTGGAGACGCCGGTCTACACCCTGACTGTGGGAGACAAGCAGATCATCCAGATCGCCCGCGCCTTAAGCCAGGGCGGACGGATCCTTTTGTTTGACGAGCCCACGGCTTCCCTCTCCGATCATGAGGTGGCCATGCTGTTCGAGGTGATCCGTAAGCTGAAGGCACAGGGCTATATCATCTTCTATATCTCCCATTTCCTGGATGAGATCTTTGAGATGTGCGACAACATCGTGGTCCTGCGGGACGGCCGGGTGGTAGGCGAAGCCGGGATCTCGGATATCAATAAGGAAAAGCTGGTGGAGATGATGCTGGGCTATCAGCTGGAGGGGAGCGCCCACACCAGGAAAACGGAGCTGGGGGATGTGATCTTTCAGGCAGAGCATATTTCCGGGGAAAAGCTGCCGAAGGATTTCAGCTTTGCGCTGCATAAGGGTGAGATCCTGGGAGTATGGGGCCTTCTGGGCTCCGGCAGGAGTGAGCTGTTCAACACGATCCTGGGGATCGACAAAATGGTGGAGGGAAAGCTTTTGTTCAGCAGGAACGGAACCCTTGCCGAGATCACCCAGGGTGAGTTTTACAAACATATCGGATATCTGACCGAGGGCAGACATTATGACGGTCTCTTCCTGAACATGCCCATCGGTCAGAATATCACCAGCTCCAATCTGGATGAATTTTCCACCAGGGGCCTGGGGATCCTGAACACCGCGAAGGAGCACGAGGAAGCCCGCAGGCTGATGAAGGAAGTGAATGTGAAAGCCGTGGACGAAAACATGAAGGTGTCCAAGCTTTCCGGCGGCAATCAGCAGAAGGTCATCATCGCCAAATGGTTCCTGAAGGATCCGGAGATCCTGTTTATGGATGAGCCCACAAAGGGCGTGGATGTGGGAGCCAAGAACGAGATCAAGGAGCTGATCTTCCAGAAAGCGGAAAACGGGACCTCCTTTGTGGTCATTTCCTCGGAGCTGGAGGAGATCATGAGCCTTTGCGACAGGATCATCGTGATCTATGAGGGCAGACTTGTGGGAGAAGTGGAAAAAGCGGATTTCTCGAAAGAGAACCTTATGAAGGGCATTGTCAGTCAGGAGGAAGGAAGATGAATAAGAAAAAGATCGATGTATACAGCCTGTCTTCTTATTTTGTGCTTCTGGCGATCCTCATCGTCTTTGGCATCGGCGGAAACAATTTCCTGACCTTAAAGAGCCTTTATGCCACAATGAACAACGGCTCCGCGCAGATCCTGATCGCCTGCGCCGCCACCTTCGGGCTTCTGGTGGGGATCATCGACCTTTCGGTGGCCGCCATCGGGTATCTGTCGGGAGTGGTGGCCGGAATGCTGCTGCACCTGTACAATGTGCCCTATCCCGTGGCATTCGCGGCAGGAGTGGCGGTGGGGGTGTTTTTGGGCTGGGTGAATTCCCTGCTCATCGTGAAGTTCAAGATGAACGGCATGCTGGTGACCTTCGGCATGATGCTGGTGCTCAGGGCCTTCGGCCGTCTGTTCACCAATGACAAGACCATCACCATCGACAATGTAAAGCCCATGCGCCAGGCCAGGATCGCTGCTCTGGGGGGCCTGCAGGTCTCGCTGATCATACTGGTCCTTATCATCGTGATCCTGCAGCTGGTGCTGACCTACACGGCCTTCGGGCGGAAGCTTCTGCTGGTGGGCTGTGATGAAAACGTGGCCAACAGGATCGGTATCAATTCGGATAAGATCAAGACCCAGGCGCTGATGCTGGAGGGACTCCTCTGCGGCATCGCAGGCTCCTTTTTCTGGATCGTGGTCCAGGGCTCCATCGTGACCAGCGGACTGAACGGTTATGAATTTCTGGCCATCGCCGGGGCGGTTCTGGGGGGCGTGAGCCTCTTGGGAGGCCGGGGCACCATCTTTCCCGGCGCCGTCATCGGCTCCCTGATCCTTTTGTATCTGGCCTCCGGTATGGCGAATATGGGCATTGACCTGTTCGTCACTCCCTTCGTCAGGGGCATCATTATCTTCATTGCCATGTACGTGGACGCGCTGCGTACCAGAAAGATCATGGGCAACAGGATGAGTTAGCGGGGCCGGTCTGTTTCGGGACACACTGCTAAGCGCTGCATCGCAAAAAACACGGCACGGCGGGGACCTGATCCCTGCCGTGCCGTTTTGCGGTTTCCCCGCGAAGCTTAAGGCGCCTGCCATAAGGTGATATTCTCCCTGCTTTGTACCAGATATCCTGTCAGGAAGCTTTCGCTTTTCAATTCTTTACTCTTTCCACCGGATCTGTGCTATACTACAATACAGATGGGGAAAGGGGAAAACGCTGCCTTCCCCGGATGCGTAAACACAGTGATCTCAGGTTCAGCAAAAGAGAAAGGAGCATACAATGCCATCCGATAATGAAGTAAGGACCAATCCTCAGCCTGCCCCGCAGCCCGCCCCGCCCGTTCATCAGGCGCCGCCCCAGCTGCCCCCCATGCCGCCCCGTCAGCCGAAGGTCTCCGCTGTGGGCGCATTTCTGATCGGCCTTGCCATCATCATTTCCACCACCATCTTTACACTGGGGCTCCTGAGGTTCAAGCAGGGTTTTGACAATTCCGTTTCCGCCACAGGCTCCGCCTCCGTGGATTTTGAAAGCGACCTCATTGTCTGGAGAGGGAGCTTTGCCCGGTTCGGCCAGACCTCCAAGGCGGCCTACGCCCGGATCGAAAAGGACAGGGAAGCGGTGCAGCAGTATCTTGCGGAGAAAGGGATCTCCAAGAGCGACTACACCTTCTCCTCCGTCTCCATTTATCAGAGCTATCGCGATAACTACGACAACAACGGCAATTACATCGGCCGGGTCTTCGAGGGCTTTAATCTTTCCCAGGACGTGACTGTCACCAGCAAGGACATCGACACCGTGGAGGATGTGTCCAGGGATATCTCCACCCTGCTGGCCTCCGGCATTGAGTTCACCTCCGAGGATCCGGAGTACTACTGCACCACCCTGGACCAGGTGAAGCTGGATCTGATCCGTGCGGCCACGGAAAACGCCAGGGAGCGCATCGAGATCATCGCGGAGGAGACAGGGGCTTCTCTGGGGAAGCTGCAGGCCTCCAATCTCGGGGTGTTCCAGATCACGGCCCGGAATTCCGGCACCTCCAATTATTCTTATGACGGCTACTTTGACACCAGCTCCCGCTTAAAGACCGCCACCATTACAGTGAACCTGAAATACGGGCTGAAATAGGCCGCAGCGTAATAAACTGCCGCAGGCCTGTCCCTGCGGGACCGTCCCGTCAGACGGTTCCGCAGGAGGGCCCCGGCGCATTGTTCCCGGATGAGGAGTTGTATGGACAAGCAGAAGGATCAGAATAAGACTCTGGAACGCCAGCGCGGCATCCTGACCGTGCTTCTGCTTTTGATCATCATATTTCTTACGGCTGTGACCATGCAGCTGATCTTTAATCTTACGGAGCGCAAGTGCTACGAAGACCTTGCATCCATTACCCATGACGCCATCGAGACAATGGACCTGAACATCCGGTACGACAGGATGAGCCTCAGGCTGCTTTCCGGACTGCTTGCGGAGGAGGGGGATATGGACCCTTTGTCCGTAAGCCGCTATCTGGCCGCCTGGGACATCTATTCCGATGTAGCCACCAGCGGCATCCTTCTGCCGGACGGATCGGCCCTGGAGGTCTCCGGAAAATACAACTACGCCTCCCGGATCATGAACTACAGACAGGAGACCGCCAAAGGCGAGCATCTAAGCGGTCTGCAGGATTCCCTGATGGTCTCCAAAGGGAAGGTGATCCGGAATTTCGTCCCGGTGAAGTACCGGGGCATGACCATGGGTATGCTCTATGAGGCCATTCCCCCGGCCATGATCTGCGAATTCTGGCTGCCCTCCCCCTATAACGGCAACGCTGCCATCTATCTGGTGGACAGAAAGGACGGCAGGGTCCTGGTGAATTCCGCCGGTGACGGGGTGCAGTTCATTGAAGACCTGACCATGGTGGATGTCCGGGACATCTTTTCCAGAGATGAGTTCATAAACGGCGTCAAGCACGGGAAAAGAGGCTACTGCGCCTTCCGCCTGGAGGGGGACGAGGCCTACCGCTATGCCTGCTACATGCCCCTGGAATCCGCGGAATGGGAAATGGTGGTGACGGTCCCCGGGGAGTATGTGTTCTCCATCCTGTACAACGGGCGCTACTACATGTTCATGCTCTTCGGCATCGAGATGGTGCTCTTTATCCTGTACTTTGTCTGGATGCTGTATCAGACCAGGATCTCCATCCGGGAGACCGAGAAAAAGACCAACACGGATGTGCTGACGGGGCTTCCGAACAGAAACCGCTACGAAGCCTATATGGAGACCATAGGTCCCTCCGTCTCGGGACTTACCTGCGTATATATCGACGCCAACGGCCTGCATGAGCTGAACAACACAAAGGGCCATGATGCGGGAGACAATATGCTTAAGTTTATCGCGGACACCATCCGGATCGCCTTCGGGGACGAGGATTCCTTCCGGATCGGCGGGGACGAATTCGTTTCCTTTATCAGGGAACAGGATCGCTACGCCCTGGAGAAGCTGATCGCCGTGTTCCATGAGGAGCTTTCCAGGAACGGCTATCACGCCGCCGTGGGCTATTGCATCGGCGAAAAAGGAATGGAGGTCACGGGACTGATCAAGACTGCGGAAATGAACATGTATGCGGACAAGAAAAAATATTACGAGGGAACCGGCCATGAGAGAAGATCGAGGTAATCGGAAACGCCGGAGTGGCCTCATCAGGTTTTTGCTGCCGCTCCTGCTTTCCGCCCTGCTCATCACCTCCTGCGGAGGCGTAAACAATGTTCCGGATCTGGAGGCCCTTTACGGCAATGCTTCCAGGGATCTGGAAATGTCTTACGAGGACTCCGTGATCTATACGAGCCTGTATTCCTCCGAAGCGGAGACTTTGAACTATCTGGTGACCGCGAATTTCGCGGATCTGAGGCTTCCCGCCAACACCGTGGACTGCCTTGTGGACTATGACAGCTACGGCAATGTGCTGCCGGGGCTGGCGGAGAGCTGGAGGAGCAACGAAAACAACACCATCTGGACCTTCCAGATCCGGAAGGGGGTCTACTGGGTGGACAGGCTGGGGACCCCTATTGCCGAGGTGAAGGCGGATGACTGGGTGGCGGCGGCGGAATATGTGAACAATGCGGCCCATGCCTCCCAGTGCAGATATATGTTTTCCACCGGTTCTGTGGTGAAGAACGCGGAGGCCTATTACGACTATACGGACTATATGCTCCGCAGCAAAAACAGGACCCTCACCACGGATGAAAAGGGCCATGCCCTGACGGTGTACCCGGAGGTAAAGCCGGAGGAGATCGGCGTCAGGGCCCCCGGGGACTACACCTTGGTCTATACCCTGGAGAAGCCCTGCCCCTTCTTTTTAAGCGTTCTTTCCTATTCCGCCTATATGCCCGTGAACCGGGAATTTCTGCGGAAGGTGGGGGATATGTTCGGCGCCAATCCGGATAATCTTCTGTATAACGGCGCTTATCTGCTGACCTCCTTCAAGTCCATGGACCGCCATGTGCTGGTGAAGAACGAGAGATACTGGGATAAGGAGCATGTCTATATCGATGGCGTGGAGGAGCGGTTCCGCACGGAGGATGCGTCGGCGGAGAAGACCCTGTTCCGCAGAGGGGACGTGGACTACTGCGAGATCTCCATGGATCAGCTGGAGAGCTGGATGACGGATGTGAGTTTAAAGGATGAGGTCCATCCGGGCAGGCCGGATCTGCAGTTCAGCTATTTCTATTCCTTCAATTTCCACCCCCAGTTCGGGGAGGAGTATGAGCCGGAGAACTGGAAAAGGGCGGTGTGCAGCGAGAATTTCCGCCGATCCATTATGTACGCCCTGGACCGGGAATCCCTCATCAACCTGTCGGAGCCCTACAACCCGGAGGCTCTGGTCAACCAGACCATCTGCCCCGAGGGCTTTGTCTTTGCCGACGGCGAGGACTACACGGATCTGGAGCCCTTCCGCCTTGTGAAAAGCCGGGATGCCTTCAGTCCGGAGATGGCGGAAAACTGCAGGGACAGGGCCATCGAGGAGTTTCAGCGCACAGGCGTGAAGATGCCGGTGAAGATCCTGATGCCCTATAATCCCTCCATCGTAAACTGGCAGCATGAGGCGGAGATGGCGGAAAAGCAGCTGGAAGGCGTTTTGGGAAGACAGTATATCGACGTGATCCCCTTAAAGGGGCCGGAGACGTCATTTTTGGCCACAGTCAGAAGAAACGGGAATTACGCCCTGATGAAGTGCAACTGGGGAGCGGATTATCAGGATCCCCAGACCTGGACGGAGCCCTTTGCCGCGGGAAATACCTACAGCTTCTGGGACAGGGCCGAGGATATGCGTGTGAGGGGCCTCTTCAATGAATGGGAGGCCATGTACCTGAGGGCCTGTGCCCAGCAGGATACGGTCCGCAGGATGAACGCCTTTGCGGAGGCGGAGGCCTTTCTCATTAACCACGCCATCGCCATTCCCTTCTCCATCAACCAGGGAGACGCCTATGTGGCCAGCCGCCTGAATGTGCTGGAGGGAGAATATGCCCCCTTCGGTGTGGTGCAGCTGCGCTACAAGGGTATGCACTTAAACGAGCATTCCATGAGCATCGATGAATTCCGTGCCGCCTATGATAAGTGGGAGGAGGAACGGCTTTCCCAGCTGATCCGGTGATCAGACGGCCCTGATCGGACGGCCCGTTTATCCGGGAAGGGAGCCGTCCCGGAACATGGAGAAGCTGTCCATGGGATACTGCTCCAGATTCTTTAACACCTTTCTTTCGTCTGCCGCGGAAAGCAGCTTTGCCCTGGCCTTTGTGACCTCTGCTTCCGTCTTGTGCCTGGAGGGGCCGCCCACGCAGCCGCCGGGGCAGATCATCCCCTCGATGAAATCCTCCGTCAGCTTCCCTGCTTTCAAAAGAAGCAGGGCTTTTTTGCATTCCGAGCCTCCGGC
This sequence comes from uncultured bacterium, assembly GCA_946543095.1. Lineage (GTDB taxonomy): Bacteria > Bacillota > Clostridia > Lachnospirales > Lachnospiraceae > CAMNLO01. The sequence goes on along the minus strand of CAMNLO010000035.1, from coordinate 1,552 downwards.
GCATCGTAAGAGCCGGATTCCTTCCGTGTCCTCTCCCCGCTCCTGCATGCATTCGATCACGGCCCCCGCCACGCCGCCGCTGGTGGCAAAGCGCTTGCCGAAGATGGAAGCCTCCTGATAGGGATCGGAAACGGGCTTGAATTCCATGTTCCTGGAGCGCATCATGGCCCTCAGCTCCCCGTAGGTGATGACATAATCCGCGTTGCCCTGAAGGGTTTTGTCCCCCGCTTCGGATTTTTTGGCGATGCAGGGCCCGATGAACACGGTGACGCACTCCGGATCCCGGTATTTCAGATAACGGGAAACGGCGCACATGGGGGAAACGGTGGAGCTCATATTCTCCCGGAACTGCTCCGGGAAATGCTGTCTTAACATATTGATAAAGGCAGGGCAGCAGCTGGTGGTCATTTTCCGCCCCTCCTTCAGGGCTTCCGACCATTCCAGGGATTCATAGGCGGCGGTCATATCGCCTCCCAGACCCACTTCCACCATGTCCGCAAAGCCCATTTCCATCAGGGCATTCCGGATGGAGGCCATGGTGATGTCCTCCCCGAACTGGCCCTCTGTGGCGGGGGCGCACATGGCCACCACCTTCTTCCCGGACCGTATGGCGTTGATGATGTCCACCAGATAGGTCTTGGAGCCGATGGCGCCGAAGGGGCAGCTGTGGATGCAGTGGCCGCAGTTGATGCATTTATTCGTGTCGATAACGCAGTAGCCGTATTCGTCGTAGGTAATGGCTCCCACGGGGCAGGCTTTCTTGCAGGGACGTTCGCTGTGGACGATGGCGCCGTAGGGGCAGGCGGCGGCGCATTTGCCGCACTCCCGGCACTTCTTGCTGTCGATATGCATCCGGATCTCTCCGGGGGAAATGGCGCCGAATTTGCAGGAATTGATGCAGGGCCTGCCGAGGCAGAAACGGCAGGAATCGGAAACGGAATAGGCGGAGATGGGACATTCATCGCAGGCAGGGGAGATGACCTGGACAATGTTGTCGGGATCCGCGGAATCCGAGGGGGCCTGGGCGCAGGCAAGCCGGATTCGCTGCCTTACGATCTCCCGCTCCTTATAGACGCAGCACCTGTACTGGGGCACGGGCCCCGGGATGATCTGAAAGACCAGCTTTTCCTTGTTCTCCGGAGTCAGCTCCCCTTCCCATGCAAGAGTGCAGACCTGCTCCATGATATCGTGTTTGAACCGGACGATCCCTTTGTCGTTGGTGACCATACCCTTTCCTCCTGCCTGTATTCCGATCTGAACATATACAGGAGCATTATAGCATCATTCCGTCCTTCCATCTACCTTCAGCATCCGGCAGCCGATGCCCACATGGGTCTGGATGAATTTCGGATCAGATGAGCTCGATGATGAGGGCCCCCTTGAGAATGACCATAAATACACTCTCCTTTTCTCTGTGACTCTATTGCAGCGGCCTTTCTGCAAAGATGGCGTTAAGGGATCCCGGATGGGATTAAGACGATATTAAGAAATATGCTTTCCTTTCAGAGGAGGTTTTGTGATATAATAGACGCCATGAATGAACAGGAAACGA
>CAMNLO010000034.1 GCA_946543095.1 uncultured bacterium | reverse complement strand
TCGCTTCGCGACCCGAATCCGGCGGGGGAAACGCTTTAATCAGCGTTTCCTTAATGTATTACTATGCCGGCTTCCCGGTCTCTTCCGATCCGGTTTCGGATTCTGCTTCCTCCGGGACATAGGTGTAGGTGTTTTCTTCTTCGCTGTATTCCTTTACCACCATGTGATCATAAGGGATACTGATCTTTTCCCGGTCAAACAGAAGCTTTATCTCCCGCTGGAGGGCCCGCAGAGCCTTCTTGCGTTTGACGGGACTGCAGAAAATGGCGATCCGCAGCTGGATACCGCTTCCCTCAAAGGAATCCACCCCCTGATACCTGGGCGGTTTCACAAGCCCCGGGATATTCTTTGCCATCTCCGGCAGCTCCTTCGTAAGGAGCTTTTCCACCTCCAAAAGATCCGTCTCATAAGGGATCTGAAACTTGAAGACTTCCCGGGAAACGTCTCCGTTGCTGTTGATGATGTCCCGGATGGAGGAATTGTTGAAGATCTTGACCTCCGAAAAATACCTGATCTTTGTGTAACGTATCCCGATCTCTTCCACTGTCCCGAACCAGCTTCCCACCGCGACAAAATCCCCGATCTTGTAGATCCCTTCGAATATGATGAACAATCCCGCGATGATATCGCTGATCAGATCCTTTGCGCCGAAACCGATCATCAGGGAGAGGACCCCCACAGAAGCCCACAGCGCTCTTGTATCGAGGCCGAACTTTGCCAGACCGATATAGAGAAAGAGCAGGGCGCAGGAATACTTCAGGGCATTTCGCAGAAGCAGGAGGATGGTCTCATTCTTCAGATCCGAGATCTTCGCAATGCGGTATAAGATCCGGTTCACAAGCTCCTGGAATACGTACAGGATGCAAAGCAGAAACAGACAGTAGGAGAAGGCAAACAGATTCACTCCTTTCTCCCATTCCCCTAAAAGCACATAGGAAAAGCCGTCCAGCTGGCTGGTGGTCATTCCCGTGCTGAACACGAACACCTCAAACAGGATCAGGGCTATGGAAAAGATCAGCAGGATACGGTAGATGATGGCACCGGTCCGCATTTCCGGGGTCTGCTGCTTCAGGGGAATGCTGCTCTGATTCTTCCACCTTGTTTCAAAGCCGAATTTCTCCTTCTCTTTTATCATGTCCGTCAGAGTGCTGAAGATCCCCCGTTCCTCATCCTCTTCATTCTCATCCGACGTTTCCTTTACGGGTTCTTCCTTTGCCGCCTCCTCAGGCGTTTCATTCTCCTGGTCCTTCAGGATCTTCCGATAGCCGGACAAAGCGGCCAGGGAAAACAGAAGAAATGCCGCCGCACAGTACAGCATCAGTTTTAAGGCAATGAAAAACACGTTATCATTGTCCGTGCTTCTGGTCAGAGGCATGAGGAACAGATCCTCCGATTCACTGACCCCCGCGTAGTAGGTGACCCCTTTGATGTCGAAGAACCCGTTGAAATCCTCCCGCAGATACTCCGGCTGAATGCCGAGATCCTCGATTTTCCCCTTCTGAAAGCCCAGGCCCGTGGTGGCCACGATCTCCAGCGTATTCTTGTCGATGGCCATGGCATACTCGGGAAGGCCGATCACCAGATTGTCCAGCACCGTCTGCACATTGATGGGGGACAGCAAGCGCTCCCTAAGAGCAGGATCCACGGCAATCTGGACAAAGCCGTCGGCAAGGTCCTCCTCATTCCGGAGGCTGACGCCGATATACTGCATATTCTCACCGGACGATTCATCCTTCCCGGGCTCCTGGATCAGATATTCCCTGCCGTCCAGAAGGGCCCTGAAGGCATAGGACTGATCCTCCTCATGCTCGCTGATCACAAAATGATCATAGGGGGAATTGGTGACGATGGTCCTTCCGTTTTTATCAAAGACATAGATGTACCTGACATCCAGTTCCTTTGCGAATTTCGCCAGCTCCTGCCTGCTGAGGTTTTCCCTTCCCCTGCTCCTGATGAGGTCCGCCGCCAGCCTGCATTGCTCAAGATACTGTTCATCCAGCCATTCCGAGAGCACATTGCGGTACTCCCTGTAGGTGTTTAAGGTTTCCACCGCCACCTTGGCGTGTTCATTCATGGTGGCGATATCTCCCGTCATATCCATCATGGTCTGGTAGTACCAGGTCACCACAAACAACACCACCAGCGCGATGACAGAGTAGGCGGTGAGCTTGCTGCGCAGTTCCTTCCAGCTGTCCTTTCGCCAGTCCAGGGAAAATCCGATATAACGGACGAGGATCCAGGCCACCACAAAGAATATCAGGGTGGTAAACAGGGTGCGGATGATGATAAAGCTTAAGCCCTCAGACAGCGTTGTCCCGCACAGGATATAGGTGTCCTTGTAGGCAAAGACCGTTCCGTAGATCCCCGCGTCGGCCGCGTCCATGAGGCGCTCCGCCCCGATCTCCTCCCGGAAAAAGGAGGAAGGGAAAAAGATCTGAAAATTATCCGAAACGCTTTTCTCCCCGATCTCCGAAATATCCGGGATGGTGCTCACATCCACATCCCCGACGGGAAACATCTGCTCCCCCACAAACTGTTCATCGGGGTGGGCCAGGATCGTATAATCCTCCTTGGAGATCACGATCAGATGCCCCTGGCGTCCCACTCTCAGCATGGTCACCCGGTTCATCCAGGACAGGGTATGGTCGATGACCGTCTCCGCATTCTCGATCACGGACACACTCGACTTCAGAGCGCCCTGATTGTTTTCATAAACCTGACGGCGGCTGTATTCGAAATGATCGTTCATTTCCCGCACCGCCTGTTCGTTCTCCTCCAGCTGGGGAAGCAGACGGGACACCTGGCTGAACGCCCGCATCGCCTGGGGCATGGTCCGGTTCTCCAGCTCATCGTCAAAACAGACCAATGCCCGCCAGCCATAGAGCAGCGTAAGCACCACAAGCATCAGATAGAGCAATACTCTTGTCTTAAGGATTCTCTTTTTCATGGTTTTCACTCACTGGTCATTCACTTCTCCACCGGCTTTGTGCTGCGAAATCCGATGCTCACATCAAACATCCTCTCCTCATGCACCTCTTCAAAGCCCGGCTCCTCCATGGTGTAGGTGCCATCGTCCAGAAAACGTCCTTCGCAAAGATAGGTGCTGTCATATTTAAGGGGGCAGGAAAGGTTCAGCTCAAGCCCCCTGAAAAAGGGAAGGCTCCCGTCTGAAACCGCTTCCCCCGCCTCTGTCCTGTAGCAAAGGCTCACAGAAGAGCTTCCCCGGTCAATGGAGCCTGCCCCGGCAAAGTATTCCCCGTTGGTCCATTCCTCGAAATACCGGCCGCCCGGATTGCCGTTGAGCATATGATTCTTCACAAGGACCCGGATGTTTGCGGAAAGGATCTCTCCCTTTAAGGAGCCGGACAGCTCCATGGGGGCCTTGTCCTGAAGGCCCTCCACCTTGCCCCTGATCTCAAAGGCCTCCAGAATGTATTCCTCTCTGGCGTCAAAATTCCGTTCCCCGTCGTTTGTGATCTCCGGAGGGGCATTGCTCATATCCACGATGAAATCCCCCTCCTTGGTCCACTCCATATAGCTTGTGGTGGGGGGTAAGCTCAGCACGAAGCATCCGTCCCGCAAAAGCCTGAGCTCCGCATTCTCCAGAGCTCTTTTGATCAGGCTTGTGAATTCATCCCCGGGGGCCCTGTAAACCGTAAGGTCCCGGAAGCCAAACTCCATGGCGGTAGTATAGGGATCGGAAGGAAGCCCTGAATCCTCCCGGGCATCCGGCATGTCGCCTTCTTCCTCAGGGGCAGTCCCTGCTGCCGCAGAGGAAGCGGCGGTTTCCACGGTATTTTCATTTAGAACGGGATCTTGTGCCAGGGCAGTTTCCGAAAGCCTTGGCACAGCAAAGAAAGCGGCCGCCGAAATGGCCGCAAAAGACAGAGCAATTGCGATGGACACACCTGCTCTTCTTTTTCGATTTTCAAACAGTATATCCAAATCCGAAAGGCTTCTCCTTATCCGGTGCTGCGGTTCGTATCCTGCGGGATCGAAAACTCTGTTTATGCAGAATGATCATGAGATTAACTATACATCATGATATACGTATACCGCAATAAAAATCAATGCCCCTCCTTCATCTCGTCACATTCCGGTATGCAGATATTCTGAAACGATGCATACCAAACCTCTGAAACTGCGGACGCTACGCCATTTTCCAGTTCTGCGACCGCAGCTGCTGCTTTACCATCCGGCTGTAGATGCTGTCATAGCCCCCAAGAAATTCAGGGCTTCCCTGCTCGGCGACCACCCCGTCCTTTAACACTACGATATGATCCGCATTGGCAATGGTCCTCATTCTGTGGGCAATGATCAGCACAGTCTTATTCCGGATCAGTCTGGACAGGGCTTCCTGCACCGCCGTTTCATTTTCCGCATCCAAAGATGCGGTGGCTTCATCCAGCAGGATCACCGGCGCATCCTTCAAAAACGCCCTTGCTATGGAGATCCTCTGTCTCTCACCGCCTGAAAGCTCACTGCCGTTCTCCCCGATACAGGTATCATACTGATGTGGAAGCAGCTTTACGAACTCCTCACACTCCGCAAGCCTTGCGGCCTCCATGACCTCCTCATCCGTCGCCCCGCTCTTTCCGATCCGGATATTTTCCATCACCGAATTGTTGAAAAGCGTCACGTCCTGAAACACAATGGAATAATTCATAAGCAGCGTCTCGGGATCGATCTTCGAGATATCCTCCCCGCCCAGAGTGATCCTGCCCTCCTCGACATCCCAGAACCTTGCGGCGAGCCTTGATATGGTCGTCTTGCCTCCGCCCGAGGGACCGATCAGGGCAGTCACCTGTCCCTGCTTTGCCGTGAAGCTCACATCCTTCAGAACCTCCGCAGAATCATCATATTGGAACCCCACATGATCAAAGACAATGTCATATCCCTCGTTGTGCATCTCCTCCCGGCCGGTCTGCAAAGGGGTGGAAAGCACCTCGTCAAGACGTTCGCACTGCACGCCGCAGGAAATGACGGCCGCAAAATTCTGAAGCGAGATCTGCATCGGATCATAGAGTCTTGCCACCATCATCAGGAACATAAAGAAGGTCAAAAGGCTGATCTCTCCGCCTGCAAACAGCAAGCTTCACCGCGGAGTTTTTCCGGGCCGCTTCCTTCTGCGCCCCCGAGCAGGTGATGATGATGACAAATGCCACGGGAATCACCCAGAAGCTGGCAAGCACCATCCTCCAGTCAAAAACAAAGAACATGCTGATCCCCACAAGAGCCACCGAGATCACGGCTCCTATAAGCTCCGGGATCCAATGGCTGGATGCCGTTTCGATCTGTGCACAGTCTCCCATGATATTGGTGGTCAGATCCGCAATATTCTTCTTTCCGAAATAAGACAGAGGAAGCTTTCTTAAACGCTCGGCCAATGTGGTCCTCCGAACGCCGCTCTCCCTGTAGGTGGTCAGAAATGTTGCATTATACTGGAGAAAGTTTGTGACTGCGATCAGAAGGATCACGATCACGGAACCCGCGGCATAGAACGGGATCCTGTCCCCAGTGAGCGTTCCTTCCAGAAGATCTTTGATCAGACAGTACAGGATACCCGCAGGCATCATCAGCACGATATTCGTGATGGTGACACATATGCATGCCTTTATCATATCCAAAGCTCCCTGCCCGGACAGGGCATATTTATGCTGTAATCTTTCTATCATTATCATGCACCTACCTTCCACTGTATGGATCTTGAATATTCCTCAAACATCCGTCTGTAGAGACCGCCCTGCTCCATCAGTTCTTCATGGGTCCCGCACTCTGTGCATTTCCCGTCATCCATCACAAAGATACGGTCTGCGTTCATCACCGTGCTTAACCTGTGGGCGATCATGATCAGCGTCCTGCCCTTTGACAATTCTTCAAAGGCAGCCTGCACCTTCGTCTCGTTATCGGGATCCGCGAATGCCATGGCCTCATCCAGTATCAGGATCGGCGCATCCTTCAGCACTGCCCTTGCGATGGTTATCCTCTGCTGTTCACCGCCCGAAAGATAAGTGCCCTTTTCACCGATCACTGTGTGTATCCCCTTCGGAAGCTTTTCTATGATGTCCATGCACTGCGCTTTATTCAAGGCTTCCATGACTTCCTCTTCGGAAGCCTCGGGCTTTGCCATTCTCACATTTTCCAGAATGGTTTTTTTGATGAGCCTGCTGTCCTGAAAGACGAAGGAAACCTGTTTCATCAGCCCGGAGGAAGGGATGTCCTTCACATTCACACCGCCGATCAGGATCTCCCCTTCGCTTGCATCAAAGAATCTGACCATAAGCTCTGCCAGCGTAGTCTTGCCGGAGCCCGAGGGACCCACCAGTGCGATATGCTCTCCCGGCGCGATCTTCATGAATACATTGTTTACCGCATCCCTTCCGGCATCTTTATATCGGTAGGTAACGCCCTTCAGCTCAAGGGTGTGATCCTCAGGCACCCTGCCCTTTTGATTTTCCGCAAGGGGCTCAAGCTCCATGATCTGCCGGACACGCTTCAGCGCATCGATCAAAGTCATCTCCGCCTCTCCCGAATAGGCCACCTTTGTCAGGGCAACGGTGATCAGCGGCGTCACGATGATGTAATACATGATATTTAAGATCAGTCCCGCCGTGATCCCATCCTTTGCAAAAACAAAGGCCGCCATCACGATAAAGGCAAAGACCGCATTGATACAGGTCATGAATCCGGTCATCGGCATCCGGAGCAGAAGGGTATAATCCGTCGCCCATTTCCCGAAGCCGTCAATGCAGGTCTTGAATCTCCTGAAGGAATGAACGGTCTGTCCGAAGGTCTTGACCACAGGAATCCCCCTGACATATTCGGTGGCCTCGCTGCTCATGACCTCCAGGGCATTCTGGTATTCCCCCATCTTTTCCTGCATTCCCCTCCCCATCATGGACATCATCACTATAAAGCCCAGAACCGCAGGTATCATGCAGATCAGGCCGATCTTCCAGTGAAAGGCAAAGATCAGAAAAAGAAGCCCGATGGGGGTTACGGCAGCTACCGTTTTATCCGGAAGCTGATGTGCGATAAAGGTCTCCGTGGCAGCGGTGGAATCATTGACGATACGCCGGATCCTTCCGGTGCCGTCCTCATCAAATATCCCAAGGGGCAGCGTCAGGATCCTCCTCATCAGGGCGCTTCTCATATTTGCCTGAACCCTGAATGCCGCGATATGCGTACACAAAAGTGCAGCGACATAGATCAGCAGTGATGCCACCGTAAGAATGACCGCCTGCCATGCAAAGCGGCTGATCTCCGACAGATCCTCCCCCTTCAGAGCGATGCTGATGATCCTCCAGAGGTCATAGTTCGGAATGAGCACCATCACCGCGCTGATCCCGGCAAGCAGCCTGCCCAGCGTGATGAGGTGCCTGCATCCTCCGGCGTACTGTCCGATCAGCTTCATATGATCGAATGTCTGTGTTTTTCCCAATGTGTTCTCCTCCTGTTCCGGTTAGCAATCGCTAACCAATGCTTGATAACTTACCGCAATAAAAAAAGAGCCTTGCGGCTCTTAATCTAATCCCATGATCTTCAGCCATCCCGGCATGAAGAAATCCTGTATGGTACTCAGGTATTTCTCTGTTTTTGCGTCGTCACATTCGTGTATGACCGGTTCGAAACACGCGGTTAAATATGCCGAGAACAGCATATGCAATTCCTCTTCATCGATATCGGAGGCGGGATAGCCTTTTTTTCTGAGATATCTTATGGCATCCAGGAATTCCTTCTGATTGGCGTGGGCATATTCGTGAATGAAATTCTCATATTTCGTTCCCGCGGAACAGGTCATGAGCAATCTGAATTCGTCCCTTCTGGGAAGGATCACTTCCCTGACCATGTCAACAAAGGATTCGCTAAATATATCACTGTTCTTTGCCTGAGCATCAACGAGACTTTTCCTGCTTTTCGTATGCCTTTTCGTCCAGGCCCGGATCTCCTCCACCAAAGGCTCTACCATGGCATCAAACATGGCTTCCTTATCCGGATAGTGCCTGTAAAGCCCGGCGGAGGTCATTCCGGCACGGGCTCCGATGCTGCGTATCGACGCGGCTTCAAAGCCCTTCTCCAGGAACTCTTCTTTGATCGCTTTGTTTACTCTGATATGGCTTAATGTCTTGTCTCTGGGCATTATTATCTTTTTGTTTACACTATTCAAAATTTAAGTTATCATTGTTCGCTAACATAGATTACTATAAGTTATCTGATTTGTCAACAATACTTTTGCAGCGGTGTTGCTGCGGTGCGTGCTACGGTGTGTCGCTGCAGCGTTTCTGCGGCGGTCATTGGGACGACAGCGCCCCAAAGATCAGGGTTTCCACTGGAACCTTCCAAGGTCCACCCTGCCGTCTGTAACAGGGATCCCCTCCGCTTCCAGCAGCTCTGCCTGGGCTCCCGGTCCGCCGAAGGCGAACTCGACCGCCAGCTCTCCCTTCGCATTCACCACACGGTAGCAGGGAATACTGTCAGGATCCGGATTTTTATGAAGCGCGTTTCCGACTGCGCGGGCCATCTTTCTGTCCCCCGCGATCTCAGCCACCTGTGCGTATGTGGCAACATGTCCGCAGGGGATCTTCTTCACCGCCTCATAAATTCTCTTTGAAGGACTGTCGCTGATCAGGTCATAGCTCTCGGCGATCATCAGCTTTATGTCTTTTGCTTCTTCTCTTGTTTTCATATGATCCTGCCCTCCTGTGACTCCCCTGTTTCAAAAACCCCACAGAAATCAATGTTATCCATTATACTACAAAACGACTTTTACACTTCGGCCTCCTTTTTCGATTCATCGGAAACCGTCCCGTAACTCCCCTTGGGATTCTTGCGTACTGCCCGCATTCTTGTTATGATAAGACAAAATCGGCAGGTTTGTTGCAGATCAGATATGCTTTTCTTCTGTCTGCCTAAGGCTCCGTTCGGGAGCCGGGAAGGAACTGCTTCCCCGACACGCTGCAGCAGCATTGGTTCGCCGGGATCTGAAAGGAGAAAAAAATGCACGTATTCAATCATGTGAAGTTTTCGGTCATGAGCCTGGAAAAATCCGTGGAATTCTACGGCAAAGCCCTGGGGCTTACGGAACAGCGACGTAAAGAGGGCTCCGACGGCTCCTTCATCAATCTGTATCTGGGGGATCCGAAATCGGACTTTCAGCTGGAGCTGACCTGGAACAAGGGGCGGGAGGAGCCTTATGATCTGGGCGAGGAATGCTTTCATCTGGCCCTGACCTCCGACGACATGGAGGCCTCCCACAGGCTGCACGAAGAGATGGGCTGCATCGCCTTTGAAAATCATGCAATGGGCGTCTATTTCATCAAGGACCCGGACGGCTACTGGATCGAGATCATTCCCGAAAAGTGAGGAGTCAGACATGAACGTCACATTTATCCATCACAGCTCCTTTCTGGTTGAAACGCCTTCGGCGTATCTGCTCTTTGATTATTTCCGGGGGAGCCTGCCTGCCCTGAATCCGAATAAAAGGCTTTATGTGCTTTCCAGCCATGCCCATTCCGATCACTACGCAAAGGTGATCTATTCCTTCCCGGAAAGGCATCCGGAGGTACATTATATCCTCTCAACGGATGTCCCGAAGGGGGATGTCCCCGAAAGCTTTCAAAGCCCGGTGGTTTTCCTCGGCCCTCATGAGGAATACCATGACGATCTGCTCCGGCTTACCACCTTACGCTCCAATGACAGAGGGGTGGCCTTTGTCTGCGAGGCGGATGGGCTTACGCTCTATCACGGAGGCGATCTGAATAACTGGTGCTGGGATGACGGAGAGGTGGCCAAAGAGGATGAGCGGATCTATCATGAGGAGCTCTCCCGGATCGAGGGCCGGGAATTCGACGCTGCCTTTGTCCCCCTGGATACCAGGCTTGAAGGCTATGAAAAAGGCATTGAGGATTTCATGAAGCATTGCAGCGCGAAGGCCGTTTTCCCCATGCATGTCTGGGGAAAATTCGAGAAGATAAAGGAATTTGTCCGGCTTTCCTCCACCGCCTCCTACCGGGAGCGGGTGCGGATCATTGCCGGGGACGGACAGGAATTTACGGTATAGCTGTTCCGACAGCTTTCAGGTCCGTTCTTCATTTTCAGCCAGCTTTTTAAGCATGGTCGATTTTCCCACCTGTCTGGCCCCTGTAACCATAACTGCTTTGAAGGCTTGATTCATTACCGGAAACTTTCGTTCCAGGGAAACGCTGAATAAATAACAGTTCAAGCGTTCCGCAGGTCCCACAGAACGTT